>JASFUE010000252.1:0-4860 GCA_050050435.1 Burkholderiales bacterium
TGCGGCGCCGAAAAGCGTTGCCTTGCCGGTAAGCTTTATTTTCGAAAGTGCTTCGATGCGCGAAATATCGATCAGGACACTGGGCTGCGCCAGGCGCATGTTCAGCGCCGCGATCAGTGATTGTCCGCCGGCGAGGATGCGCGCATCCTCGCCGTAGTTGCCGAGAAGTTGCGTGACTTCGTCGACGGAGTCGGCGCGAATGTAGTCGAAGGCCGCCGGTTTCACTGGCCCGTTCCCGTCGGTTTGCTCGGCCTGCCGAGCAGGCGCAACAGCCGCTGCCACAGGCTCGGCCCCGGCGCCGAGCCGCCGGCAACGCGCCCGAGCCGTTCGAACAGTTGTTGCAGCACCATACCCGTTGCGCGCTCGATCATGCGCGCACCGACCGACACGATCTTTCCTGTCAGGGAAAAGACATAGTCGTAATCGAGCTGCGTGCCATTATCTCTTTCGGTCAGGGTAATGCGTCCGTCGCCAGTGGCACTGCCCAGCGCGCCGCTGCCTTTGCCTGACAAACGCATCTGGCGTGGCGGTTGTTCATCGATAACCGACATATCGACGTGGAATGCAATCTTCACCAGTCCGACCGACAAGGACATATCGGCCACATACTGGCCATCGGCAACGCTCTGCAGATTGCGGCAACCGGGAATGATCGAAGCGAGCTTGCGTGGATCATGCAACGCGTCATGGATCGCCTGCGGGCTTGCAGCGATGGTGATGCTTCCCGCAGCCGTGAATTGCTGCCCGAGCTTTGTTTGCGGTGCCGGTTCTTGCGGTCGCGTTTCGGCAGGTGCGATCAATTCGATCAAACGCGACGGCGTCATCGGCAAAATGATTGCTTCGGGATCGACCTCCGGCCCCAGTGCATCGGCCAGTGCATTGGCAATGCACACCGGCGTGCTCATGTTGTTGCCTTCGCCAATGCCTTTGGCTCCCAGAGGCGTGAAAGGCGAGGGCGTTTCCATATGAGCGATCACCGGCTCGGGAATTTCCACTGCGGTTGGCACCAGGTAGTCGGCGAACGTGCCCGACTCGAACGAGCCGTCGCCGCGGTAGGCAAATTCTTCCATCAGCGCCGCGCCCACGCCCTGGGCGAAGCCGCCACGAATCTGTCCGTCGGCCAGCGCCGGATTGAGCAATGTGCCGGCATCATGAGCGGTGACGTAACGGTCGATACGAACCTGCCCGGTATCACGGTCGATCTCCAGTGCGCAGATGTCGAAGGCAAAACCGTAAGCGGCCGAAGTGTTGATGCGGTCGTTTTCGTCGGGAGCTTCGAGCTGTGGTGGCGTCCACACGGCAGTCTCGTGCAATCCCGGTGACATTCCCTCTGGCAACAAGCCGGGGGCCCAGTGCGGGCTGCTGGCAAGGCGCGCAAACGGCAGTGATTTCTCCGGCGCACTTCGATCATGTACCGCGCCATCGGAGAATGTGACCTCGCTGGTCTCACAGCGGAGTTGCGTGGCGGCGATGCGCGCGAGTTTGTCGCGCAGGCGCGTTGCCGCCAGATGCGCAGTGCCGGCGACCGCGCCGGCAAAGCGGCTTGAATAATTCCCTTCGGCAACGGACCAGGCGTCCTTGCGCGTGTCCAGTTCGACATCGACGGTAATGTCGTTCGGCGACAGCCCGAATACATCAGCGACCACCTGGGATAGCACCGTGATGTGGCCCTGACCATGCGGAGCCGAAGCTACGCCGACCGTCACGGCGCCGAGCAAATCGATACTGACCGTGACACTGGTGATAGCCCCATTTTTCGGGCCCGCCTTTGCGCGCGCCTCGCGCGTCATCACGGTGGTGATATAGCCCATGTTGGAAATCGACGGCTCGACAATGGCAGCGTAGCCGATGCCATAGAGCCGTCCTTCACTGCGCGCCGCGTCGCGTTTGTTCAGCAATTCGGTCAGGTTGCCGCGTTCGCCGGCCAGCGCCATTGCGGCGTGGTAGTCGCCGGAATCGACGAGCGCACCCGCAGCCGCGCGATAGGGAAAGTCCGCCGCGTGGATGAAGTTGCGCCGGTAAACTTCCAGCGGATCGATCCCGAGTTCTGCGGCAATGCGTTGCATCAGCCGTTCGAGTGCGAAATACACTTGCGGCCCGCCAAACCCGCGTACCAGACCGGCCGGGGTCTTGTTGGTCAGTACGACCCGGTTGCGAACCTTGAGATTGGCGATCCGGTAAGCACCGGTGAGAATGCCGTGCATGCGGTAAAAGGTTGCCGGTTCCGGCGCACGCAAATAGGCGCCGCAGTCATCCATCTGATCATAGGCCAGCGCACTGATGCGGCCATTCGTATCGACTGCTGCTTCGATCGTGCTTGTCCTGCCGGTTGACGAAGTGGCTGCGAGCAAGTGCTCGAGACGGTCTTCGACCCATTTGACCGGCGCGCCGGCCTTGCGCGCAGCCAGGCACAAGGCAACGATGTAGGGGAATGCGCCTTGTTTGACGCCAAAACTGCCACCACCATCGCGTGGCGTGCGCAGGCGCAGCTTCGCTGCCGGCACCTTGAGCGCCAGCGCCATGACCGCGTGCAGGGAAAACGGCCCCATGAAATTCGACAGCACATCGTAGTCGTTCTCGCTGCCGTATTCGGCGACGACGACATAGGTCTCGATCGGTGTGCACGAATTGCGCGGATAGTGCACTTTGAGTTGCACGCGCCGGTGCGCTTGTGAAAACGCGCTGTCCGGATCGCCATAGTTGAAACTGCGGTCGCTGACAACGTTCGATCCGACTGCTTCATGCAGCACCGGAGCGCTTTGACTGGTTGCCGCCTCGGTATCGATAACCGCATCCAGAGGTTCGTATTCGACATCGATGAGCTCGAGCGCGTCCTCGGCGATGTAGCGATCTTCCGCAACGACGATCGCAACCGGCTCACCGGCATAGCGGACCTTGTCCACCGCAAGGCACCAGTGCTCCATCGGTTGCTTGACGCCGACCACAAACGGTTTGGCCCAGGCACGTACGTCCTCACCGGTGAGCACGCAACGGACTTTACCGTGCGCCAGCGCCCGCGACGTATCGATCGATTGAATGCGGGCGTGCGCGTGAGGCGATCGCAGGAAGGCCGCGTATAGGGTGCCGGGCCGGGTCCCGAGATCATCGGCATACCGACCGGCGCCGGTCAGCAGTGCGGCATCTTCACGGCGTTCGATTGCCTGGCCAACCCACGCAGCCGATTGCAAGCTGGTCGCCGGATCATTCACTGCAATCGGCCGCGGTGTTTTCAGTCGGCCAGCTCGGCGAACAAGGGTGTGCTGAGATAGCGTTCGCCAAAAGAGGGAATGATCACGACCATGAGCTTGCCCTTGTTCTCGGCTCGCCTGGCCACTTGCAGCCCGGCCCAGATCGCAGCGCCCGAGGAAATGCCCACAAGCAGACCTTCCTCTTTGGCCATCCGCCGCGCGGTGGCCATGGAATCGTCGCCACTGACCTGCACGACCTCATCGTAGATTTTCGTATTGAGCACATCCGGAACGAAACCCGCGCCAATGCCCTGGATAGGGTGGGGGCCGGCTTCACCACCGGAGAGTACTGCCGAGGTGTCGGGTTCAACCGCGATGCACTGGACCGAGGGTTTGTGCTTTTTCAGAGCCTCGCCGACACCGGTAATGGTGCCGCCGGTGCCGATACCGGAGACGAGAATGTCCACCTTGCCGTCGGTGTCCTTCCAGATTTCCTCGGCAGTCGTTTTCCGGTGAATTTCCGGATTCGCCGGATTCGCGAATTGTTGCGGCATGAAATAGCGTGGATCTGCGGCCATCATTTCCTCGGCTTTCTTGATCGAGCCGGGAATGCGCTCCGCACCGGGGGTGAGTACCAGTTCGGCGCCGTAGGCACGCAGCAGCATGCGGCGCTCCTTGCTCATGGTGTCGGGCATGACCAGAGTGCACTTGTAGCCACGGGCAGCGCACACCATTGCCAGACCAATGCCGGTATTACCGCTGGTAGGTTCCAGAATGATGGTATCGGGTTTGATCTTGCCGGCTTTTTCCGCCGCCTCGATCATTGACAGGGCGATCCTGTCCTTGACGCTATGCGCCGGGTTATAGAACTCGAGCTTGGCAACGACTTGTGCGGCACACCCTTTGGCAAGGCGGTTGATCCGCACCAGCGGCGTATTGCCAATGAGATCAGTAACGGTGTTGGCTATGTTCATGGTCTTCTCCCCGGCGGCAAAAACGGCATTATCGCACTCCTGCGCGGCGCCGGTCCCGTGGGGAAAGCCGGTCATGAGTCCGATGTAAAAGTAAAGGTGCGCTCGCGCAAGCGCTACCATCATTGAATGCATTCGGGTTATTGTGGGCGATCACAAGCGTGAGCCCGTACCGGCTTGCCGGCAAGGCCGGTGCCGCTGATTGTTGACCCGGTTGAGTGATGGATCGTACCGAACGTTTCTACCGTATTGACCGCCTGTTGCGGGAGAACAGGTCGGTGACCATTGAACGGTTCCTCGACGAACTGTCGGTCTCGCGTGCAACCTTCAAGCGCGACCTCGAATATATGCGCGACCGGCTCAACGCCCCGATCGAGTGGGATCGTGAAGCGGGTGGCTACCGTTTTGTCGAACCCGTTTCCGGAGCACCGGAATACGAGCTTCCCGGCCTCTGGTTCAATGAATCGGAAATTCTCGCCTTGTTGTCGATGGAAAGCCTGCTCGAGGAAATCGAACCCGGTCTGCTTGGCCCGCGCCTCGAGCCGCTCAAGGCGAGGCTGTCGTCATTGATCGAATCGACCAGCCACTCGGCAGAAGAAGTACGCAAGCGCATACGCGTGCTGCGCATGGGTTCGCGCAGCCGGCGAATCCGCCACTTCGAGGACATTGCGCTTGCGCTGATGAACCGGCGCAAGCTGCAT
>JASFUE010000253.1:0-4831 GCA_050050435.1 Burkholderiales bacterium
GTGTTTGACTGAATCGAACCCGAAGCCTTATGTGCGTGCTCCCGCATCATCGCTTCGCCATACCGCAAGGCACATCATACCGTCCAATGCCGGTACCTGCGCTGGCAGCACGGGATCGTATTGCCGCTTCAGTCGTGGGCGTTGCGGCTGTCCGAAGGTGCCTGGTCACGCGCCTGCAGGCCATAGTCCCGCACGACCGATGCAACGCGTAACCGGTAATCGGCAAAAACGCCCGCCCGCCCTTTCGACTGGGCCTGCCGATGCCGCTCCAGATTGCGCCATTGCGCAACAGCCTGATCATCACGCCAGAAAGACAGCGACAGATATTTTCCCTTTGTCGCCAGGCTTTCAAAGCGCTCGATCGATATGAAACCGTCGATCTGTTGCAGATCGGCTTTCAAGGACGCCGCGAGATCGAAGTACTCCTGCGCACGCCCCACAGACGGCCAGACCTCAAATATAACTGCGATCACTTTGTATTGCTCCGCAACGGTTTGCTTCGTTACTCATCAGGCCAGGGCATTTCCGAAACCAACAACGAACAGTTTCTCGCCGGCGCTGGCGCTAGCCGCTTTAACCGCCCCTGCCAGCCTCATAGTCCGTCCCATCAGCCGATATGCAAACGCCAGCACGCCGGACGTTAGAGAGCGCGCAGCCGCGTTATGCCCCCGCCATCATCTGTAACGGCGCTACGCCGATCAACCACCGGTGCAACCACAGTGCAAAGACGATCCAGGCAAACAGCCCGGCGACGACTGCGATCACGTCACGGCTCGGCGCTCCGGCCACATAAACCGTTCCGGCCTTGCGGTCACGCCGCCGTGCATTCGCATAGGCAACAACCGACCAGATAAGGAATGCGCCAAACAACAATATGTCAGCAATAGAACCGTTTGCCAGCAGGTGTGCCAACGCCCAGATCTTGACCCCCAGCAACAGGGGATGACCGACTTTGCGCCGGATTCGCGTCCCGGAAACGAACGATGCCGCCATCAGAACAAAGGCCGGAATGGTAAGCAAGATGGCAACATGAATCGCCCATACCGGCGGGCTCCAGACAATCGGCGTGGCGTTGCGCGCGACACCGTACCCGGCCACAATCAAAACGATGCTGAGCAAGGAAATGGCCGCATAGATTGCACGCCATGTTTTCAAGCCCATTTTTTCAATCTGGCGTGTCCTGAACCCATCGGCAACGATGCGCACGGAGTGCATCGACACAAACATGAGCAGACCAATGACCAGAGCTGTCATCGCTGAGTCTTGCTCTTCGCAAAAGTCACGCGAGCTCCGGCATGAGTGAACATCATGGTGGCGAGCCTTCAGCGCGAATCGCATCGAACAGATTGCGGAAGTTGCTCTCGACATGCTCACCAAAAACAGGGTCGGCCATCGTGCCAACCGTTGACGGAACATCACTGAGATCGAGCTCTGCCTTCAGGCTGTCTATCATCGGGAACAGTTTCTCGTCCTCCCAGCGCATGTGGTGACGTTGACGTGTCAGGTAACGGCGCGCATCCTCAACGACATCGAATCGGCGCATCACGGTGCCGGACTCGATCGCCTTGATATCGCTCAGCAGCTTGTTACCTAAATTGGAGATCTCGGCGTGATCATGCTCGATTCTTGACAGGTCACGCTGCATGTTCCTGCGAATCGACGCCATACGCGCATACACCCAGTCCTCTTTCTTGTGATGCACTGCATCGGGATAGCCGGTCATGTACAGCATGATGTCGTGCAACAAATCGTAGTCAGGGTCCTCGCTGTCTTGCAGGCGTGAAACCTCCCGGTCCAGCATGTCGAGCAGAACGGTCAGGTTGCGATGATCTTGCCGCAACTCATCAAGTATTCTTGATACCTGCTGTGTCATGTGAATGTAATCGAGTTTATGTTGATCTGATTATCCGCGCACGCGCGAATTGCGCAAGCGCACTCCGTGTTCCCCGCTACGGAATCGGGCGATCGCCGGCCCACGGCCGAGCCAGTTCGAATGCGCGCGATGCCTGCAACACCCGCAAGTCGCGGTTGCGCCCGGCAACAATTTGTATACCG
Organism: Burkholderiales bacterium; assembly: GCA_050050435.1. Taxonomy (GTDB): domain Bacteria; phylum Pseudomonadota; class Gammaproteobacteria; order Burkholderiales; family Eutrophovitaceae; genus SG8-40. Next base: position 2,056 of record JASFUE010000253.1, read on the forward strand.
ACTGGCAACCCGGCGGCTGTAAAGCCGCACGGGCAGGTCGCCGCCGGCAGCCAGGTAAGATTGAACGGATAGCTGAATCCGGCCCAGCGCAACCAGTCCCACTGGTGTTGCTCCCAGTGCTCCGGGATGATGCGCACCGCCGGAAATGCCGCAACCGACACCGACGGCGTCAGCAGCAAATCGTATTTGTCGAAGAAAGCCCGGACCTTGTCGTAGTAGAGCAAGCGCTCGCCCGCGGCGCGTGTGTACTCCATCGCAGTGTACTGGCGGCCATAGTGAATCATCGCTACCAGCCCCGGATCCATCTTTTTGCCCCACTGCTCTTCGAAACCGCCCCACATCATGGCAATTGTCGTGGCGAACAGGCAGTGTTCCATGTCGATTGGATCCCCCCAGCCGGGATTGAGCTCCTCGACGCGACACCCGGCCTCTTCGAACGCCTTGACCGCTTCACGAACGGGCGTCGCGACGTCGTCATCGACTTTCAGATATCCAAGGTCAGGACTATATGCGACTTTCAGACCGGCAATACCGTCATCGAGGCGGGCCACATAATCCTCCGGTGGCGCATCGATAGTGGTCATGTCGCGATCATCGGGACCGGCGATCGCCCGCAGCATCAATGCCGCATCACCAACGGTGCGCGAAATCGGCCCGACGTGCGAGATCAGACCGTTTTGCGGCATCGGGTAATAAGGTACGCGTCCGTGCGAAGGCTTGATGCCATAGACGCCGCAAAATGCTGCTGGCATCCGGATCGAACCGGCGCCATCCGAACCCTGATGAACCGGCCCGATCCCAGCGGCGGCGCACACGGCGGCACCGGCACTGGACGCGCCGGCATTCATTCCATGCTTCCAGGGATTGTGGGTAATACCCGTCAGCGGACTGTTACTGACACCCGACCAGCCGAATTCCGAAGTGGTGGTCTTGCCAATCGAAATCATTCCAGCAGCGCGCATCCGCTCCACATGCGCGTGGTCAGTGTCGGGTATTCGCTGGGCAAAAACGTGCGAGCCTGCCATTGTGCGCACGCCGCGAGTCAGCGCAAGGTCCTTGATGGTGGTGGGGATGCCGTGCAACGGCGCCAACCCGGCCTTGCCCATCACCAATGCTTCGGCATCTTTCGCCTGATCCATGGCAGTTTCAAACGTGGGCGTGCAAATCGCATTGAGTTGCGGATTGAGCGATTCGGCACGACTTATGACTGCCATCATCAACTCGACCGGCGAGAGCGACTTGTCGCGGATGTGCGCTACGAGCTGCGTCGCCGGCATGTAATGCAATGCGCTGTCCGTCATGCTTGATTATCCTGTAACGAAACTCTGGTTTCGCCTGCTGCAGTGGGCGCTGCCGTCGCGACTGACTAGCCGAGCTGGCCTGATTCGTACAGGCTGGCGACGTACTCGGTAATGACCTGATCTTCTACCGGCTTGAGACCGCTCACGCCAATCGCTCCGACCACGGCACCCTTGTTATCCATGAGAAGATTACCTCCGGGTAACGCCGTCATCAGTGGGTCACAGAAATAGCTGATGTCGATATTGTCCGCTTGCAGGCGTTGCAGGAACGCATCCGTCGACATTCCCATGCGCGTGGCGGTGTGGGCTTTCTGTTGCGAAATGGCGATGCTTCTGATCGGCGCGCCATCCATCCTCGAGAAGGCAACGAGAAATCCGTAAGCATCGCATACTGCAACGCAAATGGGCCGCTCGAATTCCGTTGTCGATTTGGCCACGGCGTGTTGGAGACACTTGTTCGCGACAGTCTGTGTCAGAGCTTGCATCTATTTCTCCTCCCCCATTTGTTGTCCCGGTTTATCAAACGCCGTTCCCGGGATGTGCAACTCACGCCTGCACCCGGGCGTGAACCGCCTTGCAGTTCAATACAACTCCATCAGCCAGTCGAACCGCCCTGCAACCGGGTACCACCTCAGGCGTCGGTCAGCCCGTTATTTCCGTAGCCGCTCGCCGGCCCGGCTCCGTTCGCCCCAAGCCGTCCGCGATCGCCAAAATGCCCTTTGCCCGGGACAAAATTGACTTCGACGCGTATAGCGTCCGGATCTTCGAACAGCAACGAATAATAGCCCGGCGCAAAATGATCACCTGGTTCCGGCGCATGGACAATTGTTGCGTTCAGGGAATCGTTGACGAAACCATAAATGACATCGACATCCTCGCGCCGGCGTGCCCGGAAGCAGAAATGATGCAGGCCCAGGCGGTCCTGATCAAAGTTCCGGTCGCGTTTGCCGGGCGCTGCCAGGCGGACCAGTATTCCGGTCCGGCTGCCGATGCAATAGCGTACGTCCTCACCCTTGATCAGCGTTTTCATTTCCAGGAAGTGGCAAAGTTGTTCCCAGAACTGCAGGCTCTCCGGCTTGTTCACAGTCAGCTGGATGTGGGCGATGCCGTTGACTTCGACGCTCATTTGACTTCTTCAGTGCTCATTTGATTCAGCACATCGCGATGCCCACTCCAGCAGGCCTGCGTGGCCACGCACCTTGTCGCCGGCGAATGCGGCCGGGCCTTGGCTCCCCGGCAGCGTCGCCCGCATACGGAAACATCAACCGACTCGCTTTGGTTCCGGGAAAAACCCGACCGGAGTCATCAGTTTGTTTTCCTGGCTCTCGAGTGCGCCGAGTTTTGCACTTTCCTGTGTGAATGCAATCCAGTCCGGATCTGCCTGCATCGCAGCGCGGCGCTTTTCACGGTCTCCCGCGTTTTCGTAGATCCAGATGTGCACATATTCATTCGGGTTACCGGTTTCACCGACCATG
>JASFUE010000254.1:0-4827 GCA_050050435.1 Burkholderiales bacterium
CCGGTGAGCTGATCAAACAAATGGTCCACCCGGTAGACAAGGGGAACAAGCGCGCACTGTTGTCGTGGCTGATCGGTTCGGGCGACTGGCAACAAGTGCTGATCTTTACCCGCACCAAGCACGGCGCCAATCGATTGGCAGACCAGCTTGGCAAAGATGGCATCAGCGCGTCTGCGATTCATGGCAACAAGAGCCAGGGCGCACGCACCAAAGCGCTTGCCGATTTCAAGCGCGGCACCGTGCGCGCACTGGTCGCCACTGACATCGCCGCGCGCGGACTGGACATCAAGGAATTGCCGCACGTGGTGAATTACGAGTTGCCCAACGTGCCGGAAGATTACGTCCACCGCATTGGCCGCACCGGGCGCGCCGGTAGCAATGGTGTTGCCCTGTCACTGGTCTGCCGCGAGGAAAAACCGCTGCTCTCCAGCATTGAAAAACTCACCCGCAACCATATCGAGTCCATAGTCGTATCCGGATTCGAACCAGGCACCCGGTTCGCAAAGGACGAAGAGACCGAGGCCGATACACGCCGCGGTCAGCCCCGGTCCGGCGACCGGAATAAGAAACGGACAGGTCAGAACCAGTCGGGGGCACGCAAAACGGGTGCGCGTTCGGGTCAGCCGGCGAAAAAAGGCGGGCGCGGCGCTCATGCCGATTCGGCGCGCTCCGGAACTCGCAGCGGACGTAACGGCAGCAATGATCAATCGGGCAATCCGGCGGGCGCAAAGAAACGCAGTCGCCGTCGTTCCAACAAAGGCAATACGTCTGCCAATGCAGCGCGTACACGGGAGTCGGCACCGGCGTCAGGCGGATTTCAGAATGCGTTGCGTGCGGTCACCGGCATCTTTGGCGGGACATCGCGCAGCCGGTAAGCGGCAGCTTGCTTTCAGCGGGCCTGAGCGCCGATGCCAGGCCCCGCCTGCCTTCAGGAAAAACTGGCTACATGGTCGCCGGCGAAGGCGCCGGTGCCGGGGCCCGGGTCGGGACTTTTTCCCGCAATACCAGGAATGGCTTTTCAATGAAGATGTGCGCGAACGTGCTGAAAGCCATGGTCAGTACTACCGTCCAGAAGAACACCAGGAACACCTGATAGGTGTGGACCACCTGGATGCTTTCCCGGTCTACAGTCCAGAACGTCAGTACGGCTGCGACCACGATAAAAATAAAGTGGAAAAGGTAAATCGGGTAAATCAGCTGCGCCACCGGGTGCCAGATCGGCCATGACATGAGCCAGTTGACCCAGCGGCCGATGCCAACCGGGCAAAGTGCCATCAACACCAGCAGCGACAATCCCAGGCTGTAGAGGTAACGGTCAAACGACAGCCACAGGATATTGAACGAAGGGCTGAAATAGTCGTAGTACCATGAAGTCCGGTCTTCGACTGGCAGGCACAGCGCCAGCGCGATCATCGCAATCGCACCGATAACCAGCGAAAAGTTGATGGCCATGTGCCGGCTGAAGAATGCCTTCAGCTGCTTGCCGTAGGTTAAGTGCAGGTACGCCACCAACATGCCCATGAAAAACCCGCCGATACGCACGTCGAGGCCGTAATACAGCTTGTTGGCGAGCAAATTGCCGTAATCGCTGTCGTAAATGATGTCGTAGAACGGCCGGGTATAAATCTCCGGATCGCTGGCGACCACCCAATAGCGCCATGCCAGACTGGCGACAATCAACACCACGATCGTCGTCACCGGCGCGCGCGTTGCATACATCAGATAGACGAAGAACGGCAACAGGAAATAAAACTGTAACTGTACGTCCAGTGACCAGGCCACCGGAATGATGTGGCGATGGCCTTCGACGAAAGTACTGGCAAACAGCAGATTGGACCAGAGGAATCCGATATTGTCCTTGTCGGTTGGCAGGTATAGCAGCAACGCCACAAAAAACAGTGGAAGGATGCGCATCAAACGCCGCTTGTAGAAGCGCATGACCTGAATCGATTGCGTGTTGCGGTATTCCCGGTAAAGGGTGTAGGCGACCAGCAAGCCGCACATCACAAACAACGGGTCGGACCCCTGCACCTGCCACATCCAGCGCAAACCGTGCGGAAAGTTGAAGATGAAGTTGTCGATTTTCTCGTAATTGTGATGGAACAACATGACGATGCCGAACATCACATGAAACAACACCATGAGCAGGATGGTGATGGCACGCGCGCCATCGAGGGTGGCGTAACGGCTATCCGGCCTGATGTAGATCCCTTTCAGGTCTTTCCTGAAATTGATGACGCTTTTGTAGCGCGACCAGAATGACTGTGGCGTGGTATCCGGTTTCATGTCGGAGGCGTTCCGAGACAACAACTATTCTAAGCGATATTCCGGACCCGGTTTCGCGCCACCCAGTCAGCGGACGCCGGGCGCATTGCTTGCACGGGGCGGGTTCAATACGGCCTTGCATACCTGCTATCCGCAGCTTCATGGTACTTTCCGGTCTGTAACGTTCCTGAAAATTCCGCCTGGCCGCGCGATCCGAAATGTCCAGCAATGCAACCTCCGCTCTCTCTTCACACCGCGCGCCCGCGCTGAGGCGTTCATGGCTGTTTGTCGGCGGCGATGACGAACAGGCGCATGTTGCCGCCCGCAGCCACGGAGCCGATGTCGTCATCCAGGAACTGGAAGACTCCACGCCGCCACAGCGGCGAGCGCACGCGCGTTCGCTGGCAAAGAATGCCTACGCTGCCTGGCGCCAGGCCGGTACGCTCGCGGCGGTGCGCATCAACCCGTTGGAAACCGATGGACTGGACGATCTGGCATCGATCGTCCCGGCACAGCCAGACATCATCCTGATGTCAAAGGTATCCGAACCGGAGCAGGTAAGCCGCCTCGCGCAGGAAGTGGAGCGCCTGGAACGTCAGCATGGCCTGCCGGCTGGCGCCATCGAACTGGTGCCAAACATCGAAAGCGCGCGCGGCATCATGCAAACCTATGCCATTGCAACTGCCAGCAAGCGCATTACCGGTGTGGCCGGATCGACCGAAGATACGGCTGCTGACCTGGGTGCAATTCGCGGCAAGGATGCAATCGAACTGACATACGTTCGTCAGCGCCTGCATGTCGAATGCGTTGCCGCGAAGGTGCTATCCATTGACTGCCCGTACACGTTTGCTGACACAGAAGGTTGCGAATCCGACGCGCGTTACGCGCGACGACTCGGTTATCTGGCAAAGCTGATCAACGACCCCTCACACGTTGCAGTAGTCAACCGCGTCATGACACCATCAGCGGACGAGATCCGCGAAGCGCGCGCCGTTATCGAGGCCTTCGATACCGCCAGCCGCGGCCTCGGCGATCAGCAGGCGCGCCTCGATGGCCGGCTGCTCGAATTACCGATCTATCTCAATGCCCAACGGCTGCTGGAGCGGGCGAGCGCACTGGGTGTTCTCCAGGATTCCTGACGAAGCACTATCCGTCTGGCCCGGGCACAAACCAGGTCATGCCTTAGCAGGTGTGACAGCGGCATAATCCACGACCAGAGCGTCTGCATCGTGCTTGCACCGGTGCGCTAATTGCTTTGCAAGGCCGGTATTCAGGCGAAACGGTTATTCATCGCCCAGGCGATTCCAGACAGCCGTTCGCGCGCTCGCTCGAGGAAAACTACCATGTGGATCATCGGACTTCTGGTCGGGCTGGTCGTAGGGGAAATCATCGACCACGGAGACGGTGCTGTCTTTGGCGCCGCGATTGGTGCCATCGCAGGCATGCTGTTTTCGGTGATGCGGCGAACCCGCGCCATGAACGATTTGCATGAGCAGATTCGTTCACTCGAAGAGCGCCTTACGGCCGTGCAACGACACATTGGCATGATCGGCAAGGCATCTTCCGTATCTGAAACTCTCAAGACAACGACGGTGAGGACAGCGCCCGTCGAAGCGGCATCAGACCAGCTCGCGCAAGATCACACATCACCTGCGGCAAGCGAACCTCTCGATACTCCGGCAACACCCGCATCCCCCTCCGCGCAACCGGCACAGACGTACACCACTGAACCGTCCGGAGCTACTGCGCATTCAGCAGCGGCACAGGTGTATGCGCGCACCGCCACAAACTCTGAACGGCAGTCGCAGCAAAGTGGCGGTGCCAGGCCGCCGAGCGGCGGAGATGAAATTACCCGCTTGTGGAAATGGCTCAGCGGCGGCAACGCACTGGTGCGCGTAGGCGTGGTGGTGTTGTTCTTCGGCGTGGCGTTTCTTCTCAAGTATGCCTACGAGCACACGCACATACCGATCGAGCTACGCCTAACCGGAGTCGCGATCGGGGCAATCGTGATGCTGGTCATCGGTTGGCGCCTGCGCACACGCAACCCGGTCTATGCACTGGCAATCCAGGGTGGCGGCACCGGCGTGCTGTATCTGGTGGTCTTCGGCGCATTTCGCCTGTTCAAGCTGCTGCCCGGCGAAGCGGCCTTTATTCTGCTGATCGCAATCGCCGTACTCTCGGCCATTCTCGCCATCGTGCAAAACGCGCAATCGCTCGCAGTGCTCGCGGTGTCGGGCGGCTTTCTGGCGCCGATCCTCGCCTCGACCGGCGGCGGCAGCCACGTCATGTTGTTCAGCTACTACGCCGTTCTCAACCTCGGAATCCTGGCAATTGCGTTGTACAAGGCATGGCGGCCACTGAATGTACTGGGATTCGTGTTCACGTTCGCCATCGGTTCAATGTGGGGCGCACGCTTTTATCGCGATGACATGTTCGCCAGTACCGAACCGTTTCTCATTTTCTTCACCCTTCTGTACATTCTGATCGCAGTAATTTTTGCGTTCCGGCAAGCACCCCGACTCAAGCATTACGTCGATTCGACATTGATATTCGGCACACCGC
>JASFUE010000255.1:0-4788 GCA_050050435.1 Burkholderiales bacterium
GGTGCCCGGCAACCGGGCGGCGCGTAACCAGCGCCAGACCCTCTAGCTGGCGTAGAAACTCTTCACTAAGTATGACCGACATCGGGACAAACTGCCTGTATGTAGCGACTGCTCAAACTGTTTCGACTGCGCGAGGAACTCAGCGTTCGATCAGGACCGGAGCGTTATTTGCCTCATGCCCCTGGCTCTTCAACCGAGTCAATAATTGCCTGAAGAATCTCGTCAGTCTCGATTCGTTCGGCTTCGGCCTCGAAGTTGAGCAATACACGATGGCGCAACGCAGGACGTGCTACGGCGCGAATATCCTCGCAACTGACATGCACCCGGCCACTCATCAGTGCATTGACTTTTGCACCAAGAATCAATGATTGAACGCCGCGCGGACTCGAGCCGAAACGCACGTATTTCTTGGCCATCTCGTGACCTTTTTCACTTTCCGGGTGCGTAGCAAGGGTAAGTGCGATCGCGTATTCCATGACCGGTTTGGCAACCGGAACCGAACGCGCCGTATCGCGCATCTCCAGAATCTGCGCCTGTTCCAGCACGCGATTCACATCCGGCTCGGATTGCTGCGTCGTGCGGTCAACGATGTCATAGAGCTGTTCAGGCCCCGGAAAATCAAGCCGCAGCTTGAACAGGAAGCGATCCATCTGCGCCTCGGGCAACGGGTAGGTACCTTCCATTTCGATCGGATTCTGCGTTGCCAGAACGAAAAACGGCTGATCCAGTTCGTGGGTCGCACCACCAGCGGAAACACTGTTTTCCTGCATGGCTTCGAGCAGCGCTGACTGCGTTTTCGGTGTTGCGCGGTTGATTTCGTCGGCCAGTACCATGTTCGCGAAAATTGGACCTTTCTGAAACTCGAAAAACTTCTTCCCCGAAGCGTCTTCCCTGACAACATTGGTACCGATGATGTCGCCCGGCATCAGGTCCGGCGTGAACTGGATACGCGAAAACTGCAGATGCATCACGTCAGCCAGTGTCTGCACGAGCTTGGTCTTGCCGACTCCGGGAATGCCTTCGAGCAACACATGCCCCCTGACCAGCAGACACGTCATCACGCCGGTAACGACATCCTCGTTGCCAACGATGATGCGTGACACTTCCTCCCTCACACGCGTGAAATGATCCCTGAACTCCTCGACCCGTCTCTCTACGTCACCGCTCATTCTTTGTTGCTTTCGTGAAGATTGATAAAGTAATCGCGAACCGCCTGTTTTTGCTGGATCGGGACATGTCCCGGACGCATTACATTCGCGTCCGCGTAATCTTCCCGGCCGCGCACATCCGCGAACGAAGACTCCGCCTGCTCTTGCTGACTGGCCGAATAGAACCAGCCGGTTTCTTTCCCGTCTTCCTGTTTGCCATCGTCACTGCCATCCACTTTTACCCGCTCCAGTTTGAGAACGGCATCGAGCCGTTTTGTCGCCCTGCCTTCGAGCGCCCTGGCCGCAGAGTGCCCGCCCGGCGCACCCGTGGTACTACCGGTATCATCCTGTGCTTCTTCGCCAGGGGCGAGAGACGCCTGACGGAACATGGTGGCACCACGCATGTCACTATTGCCGGCATCCGGTGACGGCGTACCCATCGGCGTTTCACCCTGGGTACTTGCATCCGACGGCGCGAGCTGGCTTTGCTGCGCCGTCATCCCAATCATCTGATCCATCGCGTCCATGGTTCTGCGCGCGGCGTTGGCCCGTTGCTGCGTTTGCATCGTATCCTGGGCCTGTTCCAGGTTTTCAAGAAGCCGGGTGATCGCGCCTTCGTCCATGCGACCGTTCATATTGGACAAGTCGCGCGCCAGATCTCCCAGATCCTGGCCCGGCGGCAATTCGTCACGGGTCGCCAGCGCCGAATCGTTCTGTTGCGCCCCGGCATCCGCTCCCGGAGCATTCGGAAGTTCGTCGCGCATGTCTTCGAGCATGGCGATCGCGTCGTCGGTGCGCCCCTGCTCGAGAGCCTCGGCCACATCTTCCAGGCCTGGCGTACCCTTCATCGCCCGCGCAAGACGTGCCAGACCCTCGCGAGTGACACTGGCCTTCATGTTTACCTTGTCGACCGCGTCGCGCGCCTGAATTGCAGCAAGCTGGCGCTGCTGCTGCGACGCCTCGCTGTTTTCAAACGTCGCCAGCGCGCGATCCAGTTCCCGGATCGCCTCTTCGTCCGATGCTTTCGCAGAGAGCAGCTCGCGTGCGCCTTGCGCATCCGTGGCCAGCTCGGCCCCGCTCTCAGCCGGCGCCATACGGGCACGCACCAGATGGGGATTACCCCACATCGCGCCGACCAGAACTAGCGCAGGAATCACCGCCAGCATCAAGCTTCGTGGCAATCGCAGCGGAACCACGCGCGGGCCGCGAACCTCCTGAGCCTTACGGGCCGCATTTTCGACGTGAGTGCGTACAAACGCCGCTTCGCCTTCGCCCGCGGCTTCTGGGCGCGAAACGAACCAGTAGGCGCTCTTGAGTTCGTCGTGCAGCGGCAACCTGGAATCTACCAGACCAGCCGCCTGCGCCATTGACACGCGTTTGAGCCCGCGACCGAGTACGATCAAACAGAATACGGTGAGTGCTGCCACCAGCAAGAACAGGTAAGCGTCATTGAGGACGCCGGCGAGTGGTATGCGAAGCAGTTCGAAAGCGGCAAGCGCACACAGCACGACACACAGTGCAAAGCCGATTTCATGCAATACGCGCGCGATGCGCATGCGCGCCGCGACCTTTCGCAACAGCCCGGTGATGACTTCACGATCTTTCATGAGGGGAACGATTGTATCGCAGGGTCGCCCGACCCGCGAGCAAGCAGTCGGGCGACGGCCGCACGCGCCTCGCACTCGGGTTACCATTGGCGCCGAATAGGACGTTCGGGGGAGGAATGATGAGGTTGCACTCGGGCAGCTTGTCTGCAATGGCTTTACTGGCTTTGCTCTGCCTGTATCCTGGCCAATCCGGGGCAGCCGACCGCGCCAATTCCGATCGAACCGGCGCGGATCAAGCCGTTTCGAATCAACCGAATATCGTCTACATTCTGGCTAACGATCTGGGCTGGAAAGATGTTGGCTATCACGGCGGCGCGCCCGCCACGCCCAATCTCGACGCGCTGGCCGCTGCCGGTGCCCGGCTCGAGCGGTTCTACACAGAGCCATTCTCGACGCCCACCCGCGCAGCCATCATGACCGGCCGTTATCCGATGCGCTACGGACTGCAGATGCAGTCCCTGCTGCCATGGAGCAGCTACGGGCTTGCACTCGACGAGCGCCTGCTGCCACAGGCGCTAAAGACGGTGGGCTATCGCACAGCGGCCTTTGGCCAGTGGCAACTGGGCCACGCGTCTCGTGATCTGCTGCCAACACACCGCGGATTCGACTATTTCTACGGAAATCTGAATGCGCTCGGCAACCATTTCAGGAAAACCGATGTGACGGGCAAGCGTGACTGGCATCGTGGAGAACGAATCATCCGTGAACGCGGCTACGCAACCCAGTTGATCGCACGCGATGCCGCCGCTTACATCGCTGATTATGACAATCCTCGTCCACTGTTCATGTATGTTTCCCTGCCCGCTGCCGAAGCACCCTTGCAGGCACCCGCCGACTTGCAGGCCCCATACCAGGACGTAACCGATGAACAGCTCAGGACCTATTACGCCATGGTCAGCGCCGTGGACGCGGCGGTGGGTACCATCGTCAACGCCCTCAAGGCCAAAGGTATGAGCGGAAACACCCTGATCGTGTTCCACAGTGACAACGGTGGTGCGGTCAGGCACAAGTTTGCCACCGGTGATGGCGACGTTTCACACCACGTTGCCAGTAACGGGCCTTTCAGAAACGGGGCCGGCTCGATGTACGAAGGTGCCGTGCGGGTGGTGGCACTGGCAGTATGGCCCGGGCACATCGAACCCGGCGTGGTATCGGAGCGTATCCATGTAACCGACATGTACCCGACCCTGCTGAATCTGGCGCACGCGCCCATGGACAGCGACAGCCAGATCAAGCCCATAGACGGCGTGGACATGTGGTCCGTCATTTCCCGGGGTGAACTTAGTCCGCGCAAGGAGATACTCGTTCACGTCGACGAATTTCGCGGCTCGATCATGATTGGCAACTGGAAACTGATCATGTACGGATCGCTCCCGTCCAGCGTCGAGTTGTATAACGTTGCAGACGATCCTTCCGAGGAGAACAACCAGGCCGAAAAGCAACCGGAGAGAGTCCAGCAACTGTTGAAACGGCTCAACGACTACGCATGGGAAATGGAGCCGTCCATGTATCTTGAAGACCTTGCCGCCGCGCGCTCCTACGACACTCCGACCTATTGGGGGAAGAACCCGCAGCGGCCGTGATTGCGCCGGCGGGAACATTTTTCACCCCCCTGAGTTTACAATCCGCATCTGCCGAATCGAGCGCATCACGTCACGCCATGAATGCTATCAATATCGACGAACTGCGCACCCTTGCCTGGCGCCGGCTGCCACGCTCGGTGTTCGAGTTCATTGACGGAGGAGCCCAGGATGAAATTACGCTGCGCGCCAATCGCGAGGATTTTGCCGCTCTGCGCCTGATTCCCAGGGTGCTCACCGATATCGACCGCAGGGACCAGAGCGTGGAATTGTTCGGCCAGCGGTACACGTCCCCGCTGATACTGGCTCCCGTGGGGCTTGCCGGACTGTTGTCCAGAACCGGTGAAATCAAAGCGGTACGTGCAGCACATCGTGCCAACGTGCCGTACTGTCTCTCGACCATGGCAACGTGCAGTATCGAGGAAATTGCCCGCGAAGGTAACGCACCGAACT
>JASFUE010000256.1:0-4782 GCA_050050435.1 Burkholderiales bacterium
GGTGAATCATCTCTCCGGAGTGGTCGCACCGAATATCCTGTTCATCACGGGAAAGCGTGACCAGGTGTTGGGCCCGAAGGACACGCGCGAACTACGCGAGAAGGGTGCTGCGCTGGGGGCGGCCACCGTCGACGATGAGCGTTTCGCTCATCCATACATGGACCGGGATTACGATGTTCACCTGGAGCGTCAAAAAGTGGTGCAGGAGTTCTTGTTGCCCCGGGTTGAGCCGACGCCTGACTGAAAGCCCGGAGGCGGTAATGGTACTGGCGATGGCCGTCGATACGGCGACCTGTTACTGTTGCAGTGTTTTTCTACGACAATGCCGGCCAGGTTCGGTTTGACCGAAAGAGGATGACATGAACATCGATATACTCACTGCATTTTTCATGTGGTGCACAATCATCAATCTCGGCATCTATGTTGTCTGGATATTGTTTATTTTGTTGGCGCCCGATTTTATCTACCGGGTTCAGACGAAATGGATTCCGATCTCGCAAAATACGTTCACGGTCGTCATGTATTCCTTTATGGGGGCATTCAAGCTTGTGATTATCGTATTCTGTTTCGTCCCCTATATAAGTTTGTTGATCATCAGGTAGCAGGCTGTTGAAAAAATACTGCGCGGATTTGATCCGGCCTTGCGCGGCGCTCGGAAATCTCATGTATGTTTTAGATACACCCTGGTTCCTGTGCGCCGGGCGCGCCCGGCTGAAACCCGATCGCGACGTTTTTCAACAGCCTGCCAGGGGGAGCAGATCAATGCTATCAATGATTCGATTGCGTTACGCACGTTAAGGGGCCGCGATGAGATGTTTTATTCATTTTCTGGGGTTTGTTCTGCTACTGGGATTTGCCGGTTGTACCGGGGTTCCGGAAGGCATAACGCCGGTGCAGAATTTCGAACTGAATCGCTACCTTGGAAAATGGTACGAGATTGCGCGTCTCGATCACTCGTTCGAACGAGGCCTGGAAAGGGTCACGGCCGAATACAGCTTGCGCGAAGATGGCGGCGTTCGCGTCATCAACCGAGGGTATTCGCCCGAAGATAACGAATGGAGGGATATCGAAGGAAAGGCGTATTTTGTTGGCGCGCCCAGCGTGGGGCATCTGAAAGTTTCGTTCTTTGGCCCTTTCTATTCGTCTTATGTTGTATTTGATCTCGATCCCGAATATACGTACGCGTTTGTCTCCGGCAACAGCACCTCTTACCTGTGGCTGCTGTCGAGAACACCCAAAGTCAGCGATCAGCTACTGGGGCGTTTCACGACGTGGGCCGGCGAACTCGGGTTCGATACCGAAAAACTCGTTTACGTGTCTCATGAACAGGACGCGCAGTGATTCGTCCCCTGGCCATGAGTGCTATTGGGCATTTCCTAAACGGCCCTTTTCGAATGGTAATTGATCATTGAATTGGGTTTCTATGCGTGGCGTATACCTTGTAATTTTCACTGCGGTCTTTCTCGGCGCGGCTTGCACGCCGGAAGAGAACGCATCTGAACCGCAGAGCAAACGGGCGGGTGATTCCCATACGGGTGGGCCCGGCCGGCCAGGTCAGACCTATGTTTACGAATGCGAGGACGGTACGCAGTTCACGGCGAGAGTCGAAGGTGACAAGGCCTGGCTGTTCCTTCGCTCCGGAACGCTCAGTCTGCCGCATGTTGAGGCGGCGTCGGGCGCGAAATTCAGTGACGGAATGACGACCTATTGGAGTAAGGGCGAGTCAGCAATGCTGGAACGTCGGGACCATGCCCGCACGGCGTGCAGCAACAACAGGAGGGCAGCGATCTGGGAGGATGCAAAGCTGCGCGGCGCGGATTTCCGGGCGGTGGGCAATGAGCCCGGCTGGAACCTGGAGATCAGCCGGGGCAACGGTATTTATTTCGTTACCAATTACGGGTCCGACAAATACACCTTTGCCATGCCAGAGCCAGTCAGCGACAAGAAGGCGGGAACGACCTCGTACTCAGCCAGCACTGACGGCCACAAACTGTCGATCCTGCTCGAACGCGGCCCGTGCATGGATACGATGAGCGATGAGCAATTCGAAACAAAAGTTACTGTCAAGTTTGACGAAGCCACGCTGCACGGCTGCGGAAGACCATTGCATTGACGCAGTTGGCACAAGGGCGTCTAATTGTTTGACATCCGTTCGATGAGTTCACGTTCCGGTTGGTGCGCAGATGCACTCCGACGAATCTGATTCCTCGAGCCAGCCCGACAAGCAGGAGGAGAAGATGCAAAGAACAATCTTTTTGCCGCTGTTGTTTTTGTTCTCTACACTGGTCATTGGGTGTTCTCAGGAAGAATCCAGTCGTTATGGCCCGGGTGTGTCGGACACCGAAATCAAACTTGGTAATACGATGCCTTACAGTGGTCCGGCATCGCCGATCGGCAGTATCGGAAAAACCATTGCAGCGTATTTCGACAAGGTGAATGCGGCCGGCGGCATCAATGGCAGACAGGTGCGCTTTATCAGTCTGGACGATGGATACAGTCCACCGAAGACGGTCGAGCAAATGCGCAAACTTGTCGAGCAGGAAGAGGTGGCCGCGATCGTTGCTCCACTGGGAACGCCGACCAATATCGCAGTGCGGGATTACCTGAACGAGAAGCAGGTGCCGCAGTTGTTCCTGATCAGTGCGGCAAGTTTCTGGAATGATCCCGAAAACTACCCATGGTCGATGAGCATGACATGGGGGCCAAATTATCACAGCGAGGGTTTCATCGAGGCCAGATACGTTCTCGAAACGAATCCAGATGCGCGCATCGCGGTTATTTACCAGAACGATGACGGAGGCAAAGACCTGCTCAGTGGACTGAAAGACGGGCTCGGTGACAAGGTCAACACGATGCTTGTTGCAGAAGCGTCTTATGAGGTAACCGATCCGACTATCGATTCGCAGGTCATTTCGTTGCAGGCCAGCGGGGCTGACACGTTCTTCATCTACGCCATCACGCCGAAAGCCTGCTCGCAGACAATTCGCAAGGCCTACAACCTCGGCTGGCATGCGACCCGATTCCTGTTCTCCGGATGCGTGCACCCGAAAGCGGTCCTCGAGCCTGCCGGGCTGGCAGCGTCGAAGGGGTTGAAGTCACTGCGCGCATTGAAGACAGTGTCGAGAGAAACGATCAATGATCCGGATGTGAGGAACTACCTTGCATTCATGGAGGAATACTATCCGGAAGGGGAACCCGTTGACGGATACAACATTTATGGCTACATGATGGCGCATGGAATCGCGGAAGTTATCTCGAGGGCCGGGGACGACCTGACGCGGGAGAACATCATGAAGCAGGCAGCGAGTCTGAGAGATGTCGGTCTGCCGATGATGATGCCCGGAATTGTTATTAATACCAGTGCAACCGACTATGCGACATTTCAGGATGCATACCTGATGGAATTTGACGGCAAGCGCTGGAAGCTGATCAGCGACTTGCTGCACGGAAGTTAGGCCTGCTTGCACGCTGCGGTGGAGACTGCCTTTGGTATTTGCTGCGTCACGCTGTAACGAGAAGAAACGTAGTGACTACGCGTAATCGGAATCGATAACCATGGCTGCAGAGAAAAACCAGAACGAAGCCGGAGTGACGGAAGAATCATCAGAATATCTGGGCACTGCGTGGCGTGGCCGACTGGCGGGCCTTGCGATCGGCATACCAGTGTTTGCCGTGATGTTGTTGTTGCCGCCACCCGCAAGTCTCAGCCCCGAAGCCTGGCACGTGGCTGCGGTTGGCGTGCTGATGGCGATTTTCTGGGTCACTGAAGCGCTGCCGCTGCCCGTTACCGCGTTGCTGCCGCTGCCCCTTTTTCCGTTATTGAAGGTGGCTGCCATCAAGGAAACGGCGGCGCCGTATGCCCATCCGATCATTTTTCTGTTCATGGGCGGATTCGTCGTGGCGCTGGCAATGGAGCGCTGGCGCCTGCACGAGCGCATCGCGCTGTTCGTGCTCAAGTCAGTCGGTAACCGCATGGACTATCTCGTGGGGGGGTTCATGGTGGCCACAGCGGGGCTGAGTATGTGGGTATCGAATACCGCTACAACATTGATGATGCTACCTATCGCGCTGTCCATCATTACGCTCTATAGCAACAGTGGCGGGGCCGATGCCGCCGGGTCGGGACGCAGCGCAAAGGCGTTCCCTGCGGCGCTGTTGTTATCGGTTGCCTATGGCGCGACTGCCGGCGGCATGGCGACGCTGGTTGGAACGCCGCCCAACGCGTTCCTTGCCGGGTTCATGTCGCAGACTTATGAAATCAAGATTGGCTTTGCGCAGTGGATGGCGATGGCGTTGCCGCTGTCGATTCTGATGCTGTTCATCGTCTGGTGGGTGATCACCCGAATCGTTTTCGATCTCGGAAACCGTAGAATCGAAGGCGCACAGGAATTGATCAGCGAGCGTGTGGCAAAGCAGGGCAGGATGAGTACCGGTGAAAAGCGTGTTGCCGTTTTGTTTATTGCGCTCGCCGTGGCCTGGGTCGTGCGTCCGTGGATCAACAAGGCCGTACCCGGCTTGGGTCTGAACGATACCGTAATCGCGATGATTGCCGCGATTTCGGCGTTCCTGATTCCGGTCAACCTCAAGCGCGGTGAATTCTTGATGAACTGGGAATGGGCGCAACGTCTACCCTTCGGTGTGTTGTTGCTGTTTGGCGGCGGATTGACGCTTGCCGGTGCCATATCCAAATCCGGCCTGGCCCTCTGGATTGGATCCCAGTTGGCGGTGGTGGGTAACTTGCCGCCAGTGTTGATTGTCATGGCGATGATTACCGTGCTGATC
>JASFUE010000257.1:0-4766 GCA_050050435.1 Burkholderiales bacterium
CATCGCGCTGATCCCGTCGCGCTACGAGCCTTGCGGTGTCAATCAGATGTACGCCCAGCGCTACGGGACGCCACCGATCGTGCACGCAACCGGGGGATTGAAGGATTCAGTGGTGGATGCAACCCCCGCAACCCTGTCGGCGAAGACAGCGACCGGTTTTGCATTCCCGGCGTTGACGGGCGAGGATTTGCTGGATGCTTGCAGGCGCGCCGCTGAGTTGTTTCGTAGCCGCCGAGGTTGGCGGCAACTGCAAAAAAACGGTATGGCGCGGGATTTCTCGTGGGAAACCGCGGCGACGCAGTATCTGGACCTGTACCGCACGCTGCTGGACTAGCGTCGCTGTCCGCGCCTGGCGCGGATCCCTTCCGTGCTGGCCCAAAGTGGCGGCCAGTCGGTACAATTGACCGTTAACAGTGCACGGCGCGGCGCCTGCTCGCGCCCTGCGAAACAAGCGCATCTTCGCGCCCTGGAAAAAAGTGCGCCCTGAGGAGGGAAAAATGATTGGTGATCGAATCGAAGTCAATATTGCCGGCGGTCTGGATATTCCGCTGCCTCGTATGATTCACGTCCGTCAGAAATTCCAGTTGCCCCGGCTCGACAGTGTCAGCGCAACCGTGGTCGAGGAATTCCGCAAGCCGGAGGTCCGCAACAAGGTCAAGCCGGGAATGACCATCGCCGTCGGCGTCGGCTCACGAGGTGTGAATAATATCGCTGAATGTGCCAAGGCGGTGATTGCCGAACTGAAGTCGCTGGGCGCAAAGCCGTTCATCTTTCCGGCCATGGGCAGTCATGGAGGCGCGACAGCGGAAGGACAGAAAGAAGTTCTTGATGGCTATGGCGTGACCGAGGAGTTTGTCGGTTGCCCGATAAAGTCGAGCATGGACGTGGTGGAAGTCGGCAAGGCCGACGATGGCATGCCGGTCTACCTCGACAAGAATGCGGCAGGCGCCGACGCGATTGCGCTGATTTGCCGCATCAAGCCGCATACGAATTTCCGTGCGCCGATCGAGTCCGGCATCGTCAAGATGCTGACGATCGGCATGGGCAAGATTGTTGGCGCCACAACGCTGCATACCTATGGCATGGATATGTTCGGCGAACTGCTGCCGAAAGCCGCTCAGATCATCATGGACAACAAGAACTTCCTGTTTGGTGTTGCCATGGTCGAGAATGCTGCGGACGAGACGGCTATCGTCGAAGTGGTGCCACAGGAAAAGGTGCTTGGGCGCGAACCCGAGTTGCAGGCCAAATCGAAGGAATTAATGCCACGTCTGCAATTTGACGAGATCGACGTTCTGCTTGTCGAAAAGATCGGCAAGAATATTTCCGGCTCCGGCATGGATCCGAACATCACCGGACGTAACTGCCGCTTTGTTGAATGGGACATGAAGCCCCACGTCAAGAAGATCGCAGTCCTCGGTCTGACACCGGAAACGCATGGCAATGCGACCGGTGTGGGTGCGGCCGACGTGATTACCATGAACCTGTACAAGGAACTCGATATCGGCAAGACCTACGCCAACATCATTACCTCCACCTATCTCGATGGCGGAGCGATCCCGATCATCATGAACACCGATCAGGAGGCGATCCAGCTTGCGGTGAAAACGGTGGTACGTGTAAAGCCGGAAGACTGCAAAATCGTGCGCATTGCCACCACGCTCGACGTGATGGACATTCATGTCTCCGAACCGATGCTGCCGATAATCAAGGCGAATCCGTCGATGTTCGAGATTATCGGGGAGCCCGAGCCGTTCAAGTTCGACGCGAAGGGTGGTCTGTATCCGATGCTCGCGCCGCATCGCGAGCACGCGCCTGCATGATCAGGCGGCGCGTCTGATTCCGGAAAGCTGACGCTGGCGGGCCGTTGCGCCCGCCGCAATGCGCGAACCACTCATACCATGATGCATATTCACCTCGACGCAGTTGGCGGAGTCGCCGGCGACATGTTCATTGCCGCGGTGCTCGACGCGTTTCCCGACCTGCGTGACGGAATGCTGGGCGCCATCCGCGCTGCGGGACTGCCGGACAATGTCGGTTTGAGCGTTCAACCCCATGCCGACCATGCATTGACCGGATTGCGCTTCATCGTCGACGAAAGCCACCAACACAATCATCGACACAAACATACGAAGTTTCACGACATCCGCAAGATGCTGGAGCTCGCCGCGCTGAATGCCGATGTGCGTGTCCATGCCATTGGCATTTTTTCGCTGGTCGCCGAGGCCGAAGGTAAAGTCCATGGCCTGTCAGTAGAAGAAATCAGCTTTCATGAACTGGGTGAATGGGATTCGATTGCGGATATTGTCGGTGCGGCCTATCTGATCAGCAAACTGAATGCACGCTGGACCGTAAGCTCGTTGCCTCGTGGCAGCGGCCAGGTGAATACAGCGCATGGCTATTTGCCGGTACCGACGCCGGCCACGGTTTTGCTGTTGGAGGGGTTTGATTTTCACGACGACGGCATTCCCGGCGAACGGGTTACGCCTACTGGCGCGGCCATTGTGAGTTACCTCAAGGCGAATCAGCCGCGCGAGCGCAAATCATCCCGGCTGCTACGCAGCGGCAGCGGATTCGGTACCCGCACTTTGCCCGGCATGAGCAATGTCTTGCGGTTGCTGGCTTTTGAACCGTCGCAGGCGCAAACGGAAACAGACCGCATTGCCGAGCTGGCATTCGAAGTCGACGATCAGACTCCGGAAGATCTTTCCATTGGTCTGGACAAATTGCGTGCTCATCCTTCGGTCGTCGATGTGTTGCAGGCGCCGGTTTATGGAAAGAAAGGGCGTCTGGCCGTGCATGTACAGGTACTTGCTGACCCGCATGATCTGGAAAACGTTCTCAGTGCCTGTTTTGCGGAAACCACGACGCTTGGCGTTCGCTACCAGACTTTGGAGCGCCGTAAACTGCGGCGCCGCCAAGCTGAAGTCGAAACCGGCGGGCGCGCCGTGAGGGTGAAGCTGGCGGAACGTCCGGGTGGACTGACTGCCAAGGCAGAGGCCGATGATCTGTCCAGGGTGATCGGTGATCGTGACGAGCGTGAACGCGTGCGGCGGCTGGCCGAGAGCGCGTCGCGAACCGAAAAGGAAGACGAATCGTGAATGCGCCGGTTGACCGGTTCGAAGCCCTGAATACCATTATCGGGAACCTCGGTGAGGTTGCGGTCGCGGTGAGCGGCGGCGTCGACAGCCTGACGCTTGCAACCACGGTTCATCGCAGCATTGGTGCGCGCGCGACCATGTTTCACGCGGTCTCACCTGCGGTTCCGCAACAGGCAACCGATCGCGTCAGGGAACTGGCCCAAGCGCAGGGTTGGGCGCTGCGCATCATCGATGCCGGCGAGTTCTTGCAGGCCGAGTATCGTGCTAACCCGGTCAATCGTTGTTTTTTCTGCAAGACCAGTCTGTATGGTGCGATTGCCCCGCAGACAACGGCGCAAATCGTATCCGGTACCAATCTCGATGACCTGGGTGAGTATCGTCCTGGACTGGAGGCGGCGAAAACCTATTCCGTGCGCCATCCGTTCGTGGAAGCCGGCATCGACAAGGCGGGCGTGCGCATGCTGGCGAAGCGGCTCGGTCTTGGCGAGATTTCCGAATTGCCAGCTGCACCTTGTCTGTCAAGCCGAATTGAAACCGGCATCGCCATCGATCCATCGATGCTGGCGCTGGTGCATCAGAGCGAACAATTGATCGCGGCGCGACTGAATCCGAAGACGGTTCGTTGCCGGGTGCGCGCCAGCGGCGTGGTCGTGGAACTCGATTCATCTACGCTCGCAAACGCTGGCGAGGCGCAGCTCGGTGACATTGCCCGGGACATATCGGACTTGTTCCGTGATGCGGGCTTCGACGGTCGCATTTCGTTTGCGCCCTATCGTGTGGGCAGTGCGTTCGTTCATCCGGTGCAAGTGCGCATTGGAAACAACGCCAGTTTAAACAGCACCAGTTAACAAAGAACCAATTCAGACAAAACCGATATGACACTGCATAAAGACATCATGCTCGATTTTGCGCGCGAAGCGCGTACCGGTCTTGACGAAGCGGTGTTTTGCGAAGGAAAGTCCGTCGCCCATCTTGTCGAAATCCTGCAGCAGCTTGGAGAACGCGAAACGCGGGTTCTGCTGACCCGGTTACTTGCAGAACAGTACGAAGCACTGCCAGAGCAGTTGCGAGCGAGCATAGACTATGAACCCGTGTCGCGAACGGGCTACTTCCTGCAACCGCACCCTGCTGTCGAAACACGTCGCATTGCCGTGGTCGCGGCGGGAACTTCGGATGTAAGAGTGGCGCGCGAAGCCGCTCGCACACTGACCTACTATGGCGAAGCGCCGGCCGAAATCAATGATGTGGGGGTCGCCGGGTTGTGGCGTCTGCTCGAGCGTATCGAAGAAATACGTACAACAAGGGTGGTTATTGCCGTTGCTGGCATGGACGCTGCACTGCCGACCGTGCTAGGTGGCCTGGTTGCCGCACCGGTGATCGGCGTGCCAACCTCGGTCGGTTATGGGGCATCCGAGGGCGGACAGACAGCTCTCAAGGCGATGCTGGCGAGTTGTTCGCCGGGGTTGACCGTGACCAATATCGACAACGG
Organism: Burkholderiales bacterium; assembly: GCA_050050435.1. GTDB lineage: Bacteria > Pseudomonadota > Gammaproteobacteria > Burkholderiales > Eutrophovitaceae > SG8-40. Next base: position 4,591 of record JASFUE010000257.1, read on the forward strand.
CTATGGCGCAGCCTGTGCGGCGTTGCGTATCCTGCGACTCGCCCAGGCCTGAAAACAACGCAACCGGCGCTGCCTGCCCGGACTTCTACGCCAGCAACACGGCCAGCAGGCCGCTGATGAAGATTCCGTCAAATGAGCCCGCGCCCCCGATGGATGCGATTGGCGTGCCGAGTTTG
>JASFUE010000258.1:0-4729 GCA_050050435.1 Burkholderiales bacterium
GCCGATGTGGCCCGGACCGTCAAACTGGGTCTGGATCTGGCCGATCTGGGTGGTGATCAATTCATCATGATAGATGAGGGCGTTTTTGCCGAACGGTCCGCCGGTTGGTGTGCCGGGAATGACCATATGCCAAATACGCGGACCGAAGGCCGGTGCTTCGCGATGGTAATACTTACCGATACTGATGGCCTTGTATTGCTTGACGACTGACAGCGCCCGTTTGATGTTGGCGGAATTTTTGAAATGGTTGGCACTGCCGGCGCGGTCATTGGCGCCCCAGAATTTCGACGGCGCCCACTTCTGAGTAATCGGAGCGTCGTTGACCGGGCCGTCGAGCGGATCGTTGGCACCCGCCATTGCGGTGCCGGCACCAAAGCACAGGCCAACCGCTGCTGCTATTGCTGTAAGTTTCATTTGGGTGATCTCCTTCCCCTTGGATACAGACTTGGAACAGGTCTAGTTATTTATTGTCTTGCTGAGTTGTGTCTTTCCGCGCGCGAGGTCGAAAAACTATCGTATTCAACGCAGCCCGCAGAAGACTGATACATTGGCACAAGCAGGCAAGGCTTGCAAGGCTTAGATGGGGCGCGCATCGTTGACATCGCCGGGGTGCGGTCGTATGGTTTTCTGCTGCCGGTGTATCTTGTGTGGCACTGCAATTAATTATGTGGCACTGCGATGACACCGGTGTGACCGGAGTCGGTGTGATCGACGCATTATGGCGCGACCGGTGCAACGTGCCGGGGCAGGTCCGGCGGCTAATATCCACTGCAAAACTTCTGACGTTCGGCAACGGGGCGAACGGGTGGTTTTGCAACCAGATTCTGGAGTACCCCAACGTGTTGACTGACAAGCAGGTGGAGTCGTACCGCGATAACGGTTTTCTGGTGGTCGAAAACGTGTTTGATGCGGCGGTGCTGGACCGTTTGAGAAAAGTTGTCGGCGAGTTTGTCGCCGGCGCCGCCGAGGTTACCGACCACACAGACGTTTACGATCTGGAACCATCGCATTCTGCTGAACAACCTCGTGTGCGCCGCATCAAAACGCCCCACAAGTGGCACCCGATTTTCTGGGAGCTTGCGAAAGATCCAAAGCTGGCGTCGATTCTGCGTGCTCTTCTTGGTCCGGGGGTTCGCTTGCATGGTTCGAAGCTGAATATGAAACTGCCGCATTGCGGTGCAGCAGTCGAATGGCACCAGGACTGGGCTTTCTATCCGCACACCAATGACGACATTCTCGCCGTCGGGGTCATGATCGACGATATCGACGAAGACAACGGGCCGCTGCTGGTCCTGCCCGGCACGCACCGTATTGCAAAGGTCTGGGATCATCATCAGGACGGATATTTCTGTGGTGCCATGAACCCGTCTGCCACGCCTGATCTCGACTATTCGAAAGCAGTCGCCTGCACCGGGAAGGCCGGATCGTGTTCGTTCCATCACGTGCGCCTCGTGCATGGTTCCGCGCAGAACGAGTCCGACAAGCCGCGCGAACTACTGCTCTACGAGTGCGCTGCCGCCGATGCCTGGCCGCTGACGCGGTTTACCACGCTGGAGGAATTCGACAGCCGCCTTATCTGCGGAGAATCGACTATCGAGCCACGTACCGAGCGGGTTCCGATTCGTATGCCGTTACCTCCGGCGATTGCCCAGGGGTCGATCTACGAGAATCAGACCGTACTGCAGAATCGTTTCTTCGAATCACGTAGCGCCGCGACCTGACAGGCGGGTGATGCGTCCCGGCGCCTGGGCAAAGCTCGCGTCTGATGAGGATTCCCCCGCGTTGGTGCGGGCGCAGCAACCAATAGAGCATCAAACGATAGCCGGCGATAGTTGGAAAACAAGAACAAACAGGGAATCAGGGAGAGAACATGCAGACAATAGCAGCCGTTGCGCACAAGGCGGGTGCGCCGTTAACCATCGAAACGGTTGATCTGGACGGCCCGAAAGCGGGCGAGGTGCTCGTCGAGATCAAGGCAACCGGCATATGCCATACAGACGAGTTCACCCTCTCGGGCGCCGACCCGGAAGGACTGTTTCCCTCGATACTGGGGCATGAAGGTGCTGGCGTGGTCGTCGATGTCGGGCCCGGTGTGAAAACCCTGGCAAAAGGGGACCACGTCATCCCGCTCTACGTTCCCGAATGCCGCGAGTGCGAGTATTGCACCTCTCACAAGACCAACCTGTGCCAGGCCGTACGCGAAACTCAGGGCCAGGGACTGATGCCCGACGGTACCAGCCGGTTTTCGCTCGGCAAGGAAAAGCTCCACCATTACATGGGTACGTCCACGTTCTCGAATTTCACCGTGGTGCCGGAGATCGCGCTGGCAAGGATTCGTGAAGACGCACCCTTCGACAAGGTCTGCTATATCGGTTGCGGTGTCACAACCGGTATCGGCGCGGTCATCAATACGGCGAGAGTCGAACCGGGCGCAAACGTGGTTGTGTTCGGTCTGGGCGGCATCGGTTTGAACGTGATCCAGGGTGCACGCCTTGCCGGCGCCTCGATGATCGTTGGCGTCGATATCAATCCGAAACGCCAGGCGCTTGCCGAAAAATTCGGAATGACCCATTTCGTAAACCCGTCCGAAATGAAGTCGCAGGAAGTCGTTCCCTATCTTGTCAACCTGACCCGGGGTGGTGCTGATTACAGTTTCGAGTGCATCGGAAACGTAGACGTGATGCGCCAGGCGCTGGAGTGTTGCCACAAGGGGTGGGGCGAGTCAGTGATCATTGGCGTGGCGCCGGCGGGAGCGGAGATTTCAACACGGCCTTTTCAACTGGTCACCGGCCGGGTCTGGCGTGGTACCGCGTTTGGTGGCGCGCGTGGACGCACTGACGTTCCGAAAATCGTTGACTGGTACATGGACGGCAAGATCAACATTGATGACCTGATTACTCACACCATGCCGCTCGAGGAAATTAACAAGGGTTTCGATTTGATGCACGCCGGCGAGTCGATTCGCTCGGTGGTCGTTTACTAGTGACAGGCGACTTCCGCAGACATAATGGACCAGTTGGTTTAACTGGCAAGCCACGGGCTTGGCACATGTAGGCAAAGCGGCGATCCTGAAGTCGTGCTGTCTGCGGCGGGATTGCCGATCGCAATATCATCTTTCGTTGCCGGACCAGTAAATGACAATCAAGACAATAGCCGAACACAAGTGTTTCGATGGCGTACAGGGCCACTACGGCCATGATTCACTCGAGATCGGTCTGGCAATGCGTTTTTCCGTGTTCCAGCCGCCCCAGGCACGCAAGCACAAGGTGCCGATACTGTTCTACCTGGCCGGGCTTACCTGCACTGAAGAAACGTTCATGATCAAAGCAGGCGCGCAGCGTCTTGCGGCAAAGTATGGCATTGCGCTGGTGAGTTGCGATACCAGCCCGCGTGGCGCCGATGTTCCCGGTGAGAGCGACGACTGGGATTTCGGTCTTGGTGCCGGCTTCTACGTCGACGCTACCCAACCGCCCTGGTCCAACCACTACCGTATGTACAGCTATGTCGCCAAGGAACTGCCGGCGGTGGTGGCCGACGCCTTTTCAGTCGACAGCGGCCGGCAAGGTATTTTCGGTCATTCGATGGGCGGCCATGGTGCGCTCACTGTGGCATTGCGCAATCCCGACGACTTTCGTTCACTATCGGCCTTTGCGCCGATATGCGCACCCAGTCGATGCCCGTGGGGGGAAAAAGCCTTTCGTGGCTATCTTGGAGAAGATCGTGACGCCTGGCATGAACACGATGCGACTGAATTGATCGGACGCGATCCGTTCGATGGGCCAATACTGATCGATCAGGGTATGTCGGACCCGTTCCTCAACACGCAGTTGTATCCGGAAGCGTTCGAAGCGGCCAGCAAGAAGGCAAAGCAAACCCTGACCTTGAGACGTCACGAGGGATATGACCATGGTTATTTCTTTATATCGACTTTTATCGAAGATCATCTGCGTCATCACGCGACGCAGCTGAGTGCCTGAACACATATGCAGAAATTGCTCGTTTACCAGTCTCTATGGGCGATGGAGCGCAGACGGCCGGACGGTCTGGAGTGGTCGCTTGCGGAAAAACTGGAAATGATCCGCGATGCCGGATTTGACGGTTGCGGGGTACGCTTCTTCGATCTTGACTACGCGAAAAAAGTGACCGATTTTCTCGGCAGCAGCGGCATGACCTGGCAGGCGCAGTGTTATCCAAAAACCGTCGCTGATCTCGAACCGATTCTGGATCACGTCAAGCAGCTCGGTGCCGATCACATCAATCTCCAGCCCGACGTCAAACCTTACGACATCGAGGACTGCGTGCCTTACATCGAAGGCTGGGTGTCACTGGCGCGCGAGGCCGGCATCGAACTGCATATCGAAACGCATCGTGATCGCATGACCACAGATTTGTTCTTCATGCTGCATCTGCTCGACTGTTTCCCTGATTTGCGTTTGACCGGCGATCTTTCGCACTATGTCGTCGGCCGGGAGTTTTTGTGGCCTGTGAGCGAAGAGAACCATGCTTACATGCATCGCGTGCTGGACAATTGCTGGGGATTTCACGGGCGGGTTGCCAGCCGCGAGCAGGTGCAGGTGCAGATCAGTTTCGCGCATCACAAGGATTGGGTCGATCTGTTCATGAACTGGTGGGAGTACGGGTTCAGGTCCTGGCGCAAACGTGCGCCACAGGACGCTACCCTGACGTTTTTGTGCGAACTGGGCCCGAAGGAATATGCGATGACGGGCCC
>JASFUE010000259.1:0-4718 GCA_050050435.1 Burkholderiales bacterium
GCTGGGCATCGATAACCGTACCCATGTGATCGCGTATGACACGCCGGGCCTGTACAGTGCGGCACGGGTGTGGTGGTTGTTCCGCCATTATGGGTACGACAATGTTTCGGTCCTCGACGGTGGGCTGAAGGCGTGGAAAGCGGCGGGGCTGGCGCTGCAGGCAGGCGACGTGAAGCCGGTACCGGCGACATTCGTTCCGGGCGACGAGCGCGCACTGCTGGCGCGCTGGCCCGATGTGCTGCGCGCGTCGGAAGAAGGGGATGCGCAGATCCTCGATGCGCGAACTCCGGGACGTTTTGCCGGAACCGAAGAAGATCGCTATCCCGGCACACGTTCGGGACATATTCCCAACAGCCTGAATCTGTACTGGTCCAATCTGCTGGACGCGGACTCGCGCACATTGCTGCCCGCAGATGAGATGCGCGAACGCCTGGCCGCGGCCGGTGTCAGTGGGAACAAGCCGGTGACGCTCACCTGCGGTTCGGGGCTGACGGCCTGCATCCTGGCGCTGGGCCTGCACCTGACCGGTAATGACAACTGGCGGGTGTACGACGGCTCATGGGATGAGTGGGGCCGCAAGCAGGACTTGCCGGTCGCATCAGAGAAATAGATCCTGGTGCTCACGTTGCGCCAATGCTCTGCTGTTTGTAACCGTCCTGTGCGCTGACTGGCACGCAATCCTGAATTGATCTGATCTATGGAACGCTACACACTGGGTTATGACGCATCCGCGCTGGCATTTGTCAGCCGGCGCACGCTCGAATCGCACGGTGCGTTTTTCATCGAACACTTGCACGATGGCATGCGGGTGCTCGATGTCGGTTGTGGCCCGGCCAGCATTACTGTTGGAATTGCCACGCGCATCGGCAGTGGGAGGGTTACCGGCGTTGACCTCAGCCAGTCGCAGGTAGAACTGGCAGCGCAATTTGCAGTGGAGCAGGGGGTAACTAACGCCGAATTCAGGACAGCCAACGCTTATGAATTGCCGTTTGATGATGCGCAGTTTGACGCGCTGTTTTCGCATGCACTGATCGAACACCTGAACGAGCCGGAGCGGGCGATGAGCGAGTTTCTGCGTGTGCTCAAGCCGGGCGCGGTCATGGGCGTGGCAACACCGGACTGGGGCGGATTTCTGTATGGCCCATCGAGTCCGCCATTGAAGGAAGCGGTTAGAGCCTACGAAGCGATGCAGGTGCGCAATGGCGGAGATGTAACTGTCGGCCACAAACTGTCGCAGTATGCAGTCGAGGCTGGCTTCGAACGAGTCAGGCAATGGGCGCGCTACGAGAATTTCGAACCTGTTTCAATCATTACCGATTTACTATCGGCAAAGCTGGAGCAGGGCGGCGAGGTTGAGCATGCGCGTTTACTGCGTGACTGGGCAGGTGTACCCCATGCGTTGTTTGCTGAAGCCTGGGTTAGCTGCGTCGGTTTCCGGCCGGCGTAGCGAACCGGGACGATCGTATTCGGTGATCATCGCGTTCCTCAAGGTGCAATGAAAACATCCATGACAATCGACTACAAACGCGATGCGGCGATCTCTGTTGAGCAGGCCATCGATCTTTATAACCGCTCGACCTTGGGAGAACGTCGCCCGGTCGATCGTGCGGATATTTTCGAAGGAATGCTCAAGCACGCCAATCTCACAATTACCGCATGGGATGGAGAGCGCCTGGTCGGCATTGCCCGTACGCTCACCGATTTCACCTATGTGGCTTATCTCGCCGATCTGGCGGTCGATGCTGCGGTCCAGAAGGCCGGTATCGGCAAGCGACTGATCGAGGAAACCAGGACGCGGCTCGGCAAGGAGTGCATGATCGTGTTGCTGGCCGCGCCCAAGGCCAACGATTACTACGCGAAGCTCGGGTTCGAACATAACCCGCGCGCGTGGGTCCTGCCACGCGGGGCGAAATTGGGCCGATCCTGATACCGGGGGGGCGCCGCCTGATGGCTGGCGTCAGCGCGATCGCACCAGCCGGTTGTGCAACAGCATCAGCAGCAGGGCCGGGATCATCCACGCCCAGAAAACAGCGACCGACAGCGGCACGTGCTCGAGCATATTGTAGATGCCGATCCAGCTCCTTGGTGATGCAGCCCACTTCACACCGAAGGTGGCCAGTCCCATGGTCAATGTCAGCGTGTGCCATTCGCCGGTTCTGAGCCAGCCCAGCATCTGCCAGCCGATGATGCCGAATGCGCCAAACAGTCCGAAACCTACAAAATACAATGCGGTCGTTCCGGCGAAGGTGAGTCCTTGCAGTTTCTGAATTTGCATCGTGCTGCGATGAGTACGAACTTCGAATGGTCCTCGAGGAGGCAGGGCCGGTGTTGGTCAGACAATCAGGCGCCTGTTGCATGTTTCGCTAGTTTACCCTCCCATTGGGAAACACGTCGTTGTCGGTACTGGATTGTCGCGCTCGGCAGCGCGTTTGCTACGACCGGGTGAGTGCGGTGAAGGGGCGACAGGCGTGATGTCGCGGGGTAGGCGCGTGCCGACCCCGTTATTGAAGTGAACGGTGGCGACCGGGTCGCCGGGTGGCGTGAGCGCTATGTCGGAGTCAGCTCGCCGATGCCCATCCCGAGGTGGCGCCGATGTGCGCGGCCGGAGCGCGGCAGCTTGTTGGCAGTGTCGCGGAAATGTCGACGGTGTTTGTTGGCGCGGGCCCGCAATCCCACAGGGAGATGTAATCACCGGCCTGCACTGACGCGGTCCGGTTTATATCCGGCCATGGACGAATGACAATATACTGTCCGTCGATTACCGCGTTTATATTTCGCACGCGGGCGCGCACTGCGCCTTCGTCGCTCGTTTCTATCGATTCGACATATTGCGATACGTTCGTGCCGGCTTGGGACTCGCATGCCCATTGACCACCAAAGGGCATCGAGGAGGTGGACTGGATGGTCTCCGAAATGTTGGTACGGCAGGCGCTGAGAGCGGTAATGACTTCCGACATCTTTGCCCGGGCGCTGTAGTTCTGATACGCGGGCAGTGACACGGTAGCGAGAATGCCGATGATCGCGACCACGATCATCAGCTCGATAAGCGTGAATCCTCTGTGTAGCGCTTGCATTGTTCTCCTCACGATGACGGCCGCCGGTATTTTTCCGTACGGATATTGTGTTGGCAGGCGGTGAATTGTTGTGTTTTGCGCAAGCCATCTGCAGCTACCATGCCCGTGAACAGAAATCGCGAAAAAAGAGCCGGTTAATCGCGTTACGGATTGTCGCGCAGTGAGAAGACGTCGCTGCCGGGCGACATTCCGTGCAGAGCACGGCTGTCCAGTGGCGCTATTGATTAATCGGGTGATGCCAACAGCATCGAGTGCATACGCATCGATTTTGTGTAGCATCAACGCCGTGCGCGATAGCGATTCGGACGCTGCCCGGGAAGGAGTCGGAAGCGGTTCGCCATCAGTCTATACATTCGGTTCGATCTATCTGGAGAGAAGAAATGAAAGAAGACCTCAATGAGCAACTGAACCAGCAACTGGACCAACAACTGGAAACGCTGGACAAGGTGCAGGACGCTGCAATTACGTCGGCGGTGCATTACGGCCCGAAGGTGCTGATCGCGCTGATCATTCTGGTTATCGGTGTGTATGCCGGGCGTTGGGCGGGCAGGGCGATGGACCGGGCGCTGACAAAGCTGGAGCTCGAACCGCCGGTGCGGCAACTGCTGAGCCGGATCGTCCACGGACTGGTGATCGGTTTGTTTGCGGTCATCGCGCTGCAGAACATCGGCGTCGAGTTGCTACCACTGGTCGCGGGGATCGGTGTGGTCGGTGCCGGCGTCGCTTTGGCGATGCAGGGGGTTTTAGGCAACCTCGCTGCCGGTCTGACGATCATTTTCACCCGCCCGTTTCGTGTTGGTGAATACGTTTCCATGCTCGGTGAAGAGGGTGAGGTCAAGACGATCAGCCTCTTCAATACCGTGCTCGGACATCCAGATTTGTCACGCGTGGTCATCCCCAACCGCATGATCGTTGGCGAAATCCTGCATAACTACGGGGGCATTCGCCAGTTCAATGTGGTTGTCGGCGTTGCCTACGACACTGACCTGAACAAGGCACTGGCCGCGGTTGACGAAGTCTTGAAAGCCAATACAACGGTACTGCAGGATCCGGCGCCACTGATACGCGTGAGCACGCTGGCTGACTCTTCGATCAACATCACGGTGAGTCCGTGGGTCGACGTGGCGCATTACGTTCAGGCGCCGGGCGAACTCAACAAAGCGATCGTCGAGGCGTTTCGACATCACGAGATCAGCATTCCGTTTCCGCAGCGCGAGGTTCGACTGCTGGGCGCAGCAGCTTGATTTTGCGCATGCGGGCTGGTGACCCTGGCCTGTGCGCCGGTGCGATCATGTCAGCGCTGCAGCGTTATTTCTCGTTCGAGTCAGGTGCGAGCTGCAGCGGTGCGGCGCATACGTCGGCGCCATCGGTCGGGAGTTCCTTGCCGCCGAGTTTTTGCAGTGGCACCCAGAAGATCGACGTGGCGAGGCGGCCGACGGTCTCCAGTACATCACCCGGTGAAACGTTGATCTGAAAGTCGTCGAATGAACCGCTGACGGCAAGCGGTGTCGCGAGACTGAAGAATTGCACGGCTTTGGACTGGGGACGCATGCGCAGAGCAAATTGTTCCTTTGTGAAATCGGCTTTGCCGGTTCCGGTCACGCGTATTTTGCTGGTGTCCAGAATGATACGCGTGACCGGAAC
>JASFUE010000260.1:0-4696 GCA_050050435.1 Burkholderiales bacterium
TGCCACCTTCCGCCAGCCGGCCGGGCGCCTGCGGCGCCGTATCCCCGTAAAGCAGGCATTCGCGTACACCAGTCCAGGAAGCGACGGATTGCGGTGGCAGAAAGCGGTTCTCACCGGCAGTGCTGGCGCCATAAGGAATACCCCGGAAGATCGAGATACCTCTGAATATCTCACCGCGGACTTTGCCGTTTGCCGTCTCGACGACTGCACTCCGGGTAGTCGGCGACCCTGCCGCAGTCGGTTGTTCCTCAGCCATGGACGCTCTCTCCCCTTGATCTTGTGTTCCACACGGCGATCTTGTGTTCCACAGAGCGGAAAACTATTCTGCTCTCCGAAACTTATGCCGATGCCGCTGAGGTGTCAATCAATCGGGTGATTCCATGAGCGAGGTCGCAACGAAGACGGTAGAGGGCGCGGTGGCCAGAGCCTTTACCGTGCTGGAACTGCTCGCAACGGCGCCTGAGTCCATGCGGCTGTCTGCCGTCGCAGCAACGCTCGATATGCAGAAAAGCACCGTGCATCGAATTCTCGGCACCCTGACGGAGCTGGGCTATGTGGAACAGAGTGAGGTCAGTGGCTGCTATCGCGCCACCTTGAGGCTCTGGGAGCTTGGCACCGGACTCATCACAGAGCATCCCATCAAGCGCGCAGCGGCGGCGTTTCTACAGCAGCTTCATGCAGCCACCCGGGAAACAGTGAGTCTGACGATACTGTCCGGCGATGACGTCCTGTACCTGGACAAGATCATGTCGCCCAGACCGATTCGATTTACCACCCGGGTCGGCAGTCGGGTTCCCGCGCCATTGACGGCCGGTGGCAAAGCCATGCTCGCGGAGTTGCCCAACGCGCGGGAGATCATCCAGCGCGTGCGCACGCGAACCCCCGCGACTCGTCGTGTGCCTGTCGCCAACCTGATGCGCGAACTGGCGGAAGTCCATGAGCGCGGTTATGCGATCTCCAGCTACAGCAATGGTGTCCGGAGTTTTGCGGTATCGATCCGAGTTCGCGATGGCGGCCCTGCTGCGGCCCTGTCAGTTTCCGCGCCGGAACAACGGCTCGACGACGGAAAGCAGGCACAGATCATCGAGTCATTGCTGGTGACCAGCGCCGAGATCGCTGAGCGGGTCGGGCCGCTCTAGCCACACTGTGCAGAACCGCACGCGGAAAGAGATGCAGATGAACACAACCGACGGAATCGTCGAACACAATCTGGAGGTGACATCGAATGGTCATCGCGTGCCGGCGGTATTGTGGCTGCCCGTGGAAGCCGAACCCCCGCTACCGCTGGTGCTGGTTGGACATGGCGGCGGCGGGCACAAAAAAGCAGCGCCTGTAGTGTCCATGGCACAGGGCCTGATCCAGGAACATGGCATTGCCGCTTTGGCGATCGACGGACCTGTGAACGGCGATCGTGACGCGAACAGCGAATCGGCGCGTCAGATCCGTCAGCAGGATCGCCATGAATACCGCAGGCTCTACTATCAGGAAAAGTACGATGAAATGGTCCAGGACTGGCGGGATGCGCTGACGGCCGCACAGTCGAGGCCGGAAGTCGGCAGCGGGCCGGTCGGCTACTGGGGACTTTCAATGGGTACCCGGTTTGGTGTGCCGCTGATTGCCGCAGAGCCGCGCATACAGGCTGCGGTCATCGGTCTATTCGGCTATCGCGAAGGCAGTCCGGTGAACCAGCGCGTCTACGATGACATCGGCAAGGTCAGAATCCCGGTGCTGTTTCTGCAACAACTGGACGACGATGAGGTCAGTCAGGACGCATATTGGGCGCTGTTCAGAAGGATCGGTACCGCAGACAAACGTCTTCACGCCAACCCGGGCAAACATGCGGCGGTGCCGCAGTCAGAGCGGGAAGCGTCGCGGCTGTTTCTGGCGAGAAAACTCAAGGCACGCCGTCATGACTGAAACTGTCCCGGCGGTCACCGAAGCGTTAAGGCGCTTCATTGCCACGAGCGCGGAGGCGCCATGGCCGGAAGATACGCTGGAACTCGGACGCCGACACATTCTCGATACGATTGCCTCGATTGTGGTCTGTGGCGACAGAACCAGCGCGCAGGCAGCCCGGCAATTCGCATTGCGACACAGCGGATCTGGGGCGGGTGGGGCGCCTATTCTCGGCACGGCACAACGCGCTTCGCTGCCGGACGCCATTTTTGCCAGTGCCATGACCGCGCATGGCGCAGAAATCAATGACTTCTGTCCGTCCGCTTTTGTGCAGCCCGGTCCGGCCGTCGTCAGCGCCGCGCTGTGTGTGGCAGAGACTGACGGACTGCCTGGCAGCCGTGTACTCAGAGCTGTGATTACGGGATATGAACTCTGCTGCCGCCTGCCCAAGGCGCTTGGTATCCGTCGCAGCCGACGTCTGGGTTACTCGACCCACGGTTACGCCCCGGTGTTCGGCACCGCTGCCACCATAGCGTCTCTGCGGCGTTATCCGGAAGATCAGGTCAGTGACATGCTGAGCTATTGCGCCCAGCAGGTCTCCGGTTCCATGCAGTGGTTGCTGGATGTGGGACACGTCGAAAAGTCGTTTGTCTTTGCCGGTATGCCGGCCCGAAACGGTGCCCATGCTGCGCTATTGACGGAATGCGGGTTCACGGGCGTCCCGAATTCGCTGGACGTCAAAGGTGGCTGGTTTACTTCGGGTATGTTCAGAGCCGAAGACAGCGACTACAACCCGCAGTATCTGATCGAACAGCTGGGTGAACGCTTTGAAATGCCGCTTGTTGCCTACAAGCGGTATCCAGTGGGCGGCCCAGCACAGCCCGTCGTGCAGGCAATGCTCGATCTCGCGACCCGGGTGGATCGCCACCACATCGAAGCCATCAGTATTGAGATGCCAGGCGCAGTGGATGCGTTTGCCAATGCGGAAATGCCGGCGTTGAATCTGCCTTACCTGTGCTCGGTCATTCTGATCGATGGCGGTCTGTCTTTCGAGATGGCCGACTCCATCGAACGGAAAAATCAGGATGCGGAAATCCAGGAACTCATGCAGCGTGTCAGGGTGATCCATGACCCGGAACAGGAAGCGGAACCGCGCAAAGAATCAGCGAGAGTCACCGTGCGCCTGAAGAATGGGGTCGAAGATACGGTGTTTGTGGAGCATGTCCGCGGTTATCCGCCCAACCCCATGTCACACCAGGATGTAGAAGACAAAGCCCTGGACCTGATGGTGCCCGTGCTAGGCGAAGGCAGGACCCGATCATTGATTGACAGCGTGTGGCATATTGACAGGTTGCAGAACGCGGGTCTGCTGGTTGAGGCCATGCGGTCCGACCTGTCGGACTGAACCTTCCGCGTCGAATCGCACTCCTTTAGCGATATCGACCCTGCTACCTGACGAATCCGGTATGCCGCCACACAGAATGGTAATGGCCACCGAGTCCCAGAGTGCTTCCACCTCTCCCAGCATCAGGCGTGCAATCCTCGCCGGGAGAGACCTGGTTGCCGGCACCAGGTGGGGTAATGGTGCTACCACGCGCGTGGCAGTTATGCTCGAATGTGGTACCACAGATGGATTGAGGGGTCGCGATGAGCGAGCACACCACCTTCTGGCCGGCAGCGCCGGACCTCCAACGTGCCGAGGTGCCACTGCAGTTCCGCGGTGCGAGCTATCTGGGTCACCTCGTCGCCCCGCCGGCCGGCGTCGGCCCGCGGCCACTCGTACTCGTGATCCATAACTACGCGGGCCTGAAGTTCTTCGACGTGGACCAGGCCGAGTACCTCGCGCGGCTCGGCTACGTTGGGCTCGCCATCGACGTGTACGGTGAGAAGATCAGCCCCGAGGAGCGACTCTGGTCGGCGGATCCGGAGAAGCTGCAGGTGCATATGAAGAAGTCGTTCAGCGCAATGGCGTCGCTGGATCACGACCACGAGTTCTTCCGCGGCATCCTCGGTGCGTGGCTCGACGTCGGCCTCGAGCAATCCTGTGTCGACGCCACCCAGGCACCGGCCGCAATCGGCTACTGCTTCGGCGGCGTAGCGGTGCTCGAGGCCGTACGCGGCGGACTGGACCTGTCGGGCGTTGTATCGTTCCACGGCCTGCTGCAGACGGGCGAGGACAACGCGCCTGCCAACGTCGGCGTCGTGCGGCCGCCGCTCCGGCTCTGCGAAAACCGCTACAACACGCGCACCATCGTGCGCATCGAGAACGGTGCGGAAGATCCTTACGTGCTCGCCGACAACAAGAGTCGATTCTTCGCAGAAATGAACGCGGCGGGCGTGGACTGGAGCTTCCATGAGTACGCGCGCACACCCCATGGCTTCGCACTTCCGCCCACGCTCGGTCCGCCAGGCGCGCTGCACGAGACCTCGGACCGTCGCTCTACGATGGGCATGCTCGCCATGCTGCGCGAGGTGTTCCCGGACGTGCCACAGGCGCGCGTGGCGTTCAATGCGGCGGGGACACGCATTCCGGCGTGACTCGTCCCCTATCAAAGATGACCTGCCGCGCGCTGCCTGGCTGTCTGCTCTTCTTCGGCGGACCTGATGGCCATCTGGTCGGTGCCCTCTATGCCTGATTCATATCCGAGGCAAGCTGCCGGACTGGCCGGTTGGTTGTTGCTCTGCGCGGCGGTAGCGGCGGGAGGCGGTTTCGCGTCGGCAAACGCCGGAGAGTTCTACCAGCTCCTCGTGCGGCCGTCCTGGGCGCCGCCGGCATGGGTGTTCGGGCCGGTGTGGACTG
>JASFUE010000261.1:0-4684 GCA_050050435.1 Burkholderiales bacterium
ATCGTCAGGCCGATGGGACCAAACAACACCGTGTCGATGATCAGCATCAGTCCGACACCCATCATGTCCGACTTGGAGTAGATGTGCCGCTCGATCCAGTCATCGGGCGTGCCGTGCCCATATTTTTCAAGGGTTTCCTCGTTGAGGGCTTCCTTGCGATAAAGCTCTGAGCCTTCGAGCAAAACCTTGTTCAAGCCCAGCACTTGAGGGCTGTGCGGATCGTCTTCGGTCTCACATTTTGCATGGTGTTTGCGGTGAATGGCCGTCCATTCCTTGGTCACCATGCCGGTGGTCAGCCACAGCCAGAAGCGAAAGAAATGCGCTGGAATCGGATGCAGATCCAGTGCGCGATGCGCCGAGTGCCGATGCAGGTAGATCGTTACTGAAGCAATCGTGATATGGGTGAGTACAAGGGCGACAACGACATATCCCCACCAGGGCAGATCGAGAAGACCGCCAGCCCAGCTTGGGAGGTCTGGTAACCCATTGATATTCATTCAGTTTCCTTTGTAATGTCAGACAGTTGCAAAATTTGGTGTGATTCTACAATAACGATGCTGCCGGTACTTGCGATTTTTGGCCTGTTTGCGCGCCATCATCCCGTGCAGGGCACGGCGGCAGACTGGTCGGTTTCGGGGACTTGCCGCTTAAAGCGACGAAAAAGTGCCGAACGTCGGCGAACTCTCCTCCAAATTCTCAATTTACCGACGCCAAAACCTAATATTGAGGCTTTGCCGGCGATTTCAACTTGATCTGGAGCAAGTTCTACTCCCGTCATCGCGGGACGGGAAATGGTGTGAAAGTCGTGATCGATTTCTCGATTTCATGTCCGGGTTGGTGCGGCCTCAGGCTTGCGCGGTTCGTTCGAGCACGGCTGCGAAAAAGCCGTCGCAGTGGTGGGTATCAGGCAAGACATTGAAATACAATCCGTTTTGCGGGCTCACGTGACTGTTGTCCGGAATCGGCTGGCACTCCCGCAAGCGGAATCGGCCCTCCTGCCCATCCAGAAATGCTTCGACGATGTCCTCGTTTTCCCGGGCCAGCAGGCTGCAGGTTGCATAGACCAGGCGTGCACCCGGTTTCAGTAATTGACTGGCCGCGTCGAGAATCCGGCGTTGCTGGTCGGCCAGTTTGGCTATCGATTCGGGCGACTGGCGCCATTTCAGCTCGGGACTGCGTCGCAACGTGCCCAGGCCGCTGCACGGGGCATCCACCAGAACGCGGTCGATCTTGCCCGCGAGCCGGGCGATTCGCGGATCGTGCTCACTGCCGATCATTTGCGGCTGAACATTCGTCAAACCGGCGCGCTGTACCCGTTGTTTCAGTGTTTCCAGACGCTTTGCCGACACGTCGAAGGCATAGAGTCGGCCCTGGTTGTGCATCATTGCGCCGAGCAGCAAGGTCTTGCCGCCGGCCCCGGCACAGAAATCAACCACCATCTGGCGCCTCGCCGGCGCAACCAGCAAACCGAGCAACTGGCTACCTTCGTCCTGCGGTTCGACGCTGCCGTTGAGGTAGAGCTCGTTGCGGTTCAGGGACGGCTTGTCGCGCAGCCGGATGCCAATCGGCGAGTACGGAGTTGGCCGGGCTTCGATACCACTGCCCGCGAGCGATTCCATAACCTGATCGCGGCTGGCCTGCATGGTGTTGACCCGCAGATCCAGCGACGCCGGTTCGAGCAAGGCTTTTCCCAGGCGGATTGCACGTTCTTCGCCGTATTGCGCGACCAGGTCGTGCCACAGCCAGTCGGGCAGCGACAGCTGTACCGCCGCTGGCAGCTGCTCGATGCCGGTTTGTTGTATTTCGGACAACCACGCCTGATCCGTGTCCGACGCCAGCGACTGGACCACGTCGATCGGGAAATTCTGCAATTTCGCAAGACTGGCCAGCACGAGGTGGCGCGGGTCTGGCGCCGGTGCGAGGGCCTCGAGCAATCGCTTGTTGCGCAGGATGCCAAACACTGTGTCGGCGATGAATGGCCGGTCGTGGCTGCCCAGGCCGCGGTTGCGCCGGAAAAACTCACCCAGCGTTGTGTCAGCCGGTCGGTCGAGCCTGCACACAAGCGAGGTCGCCTCGCAGCTGGACTCGAAAAGCGTTCTGGACAGTTTCACCTGTTCAGGGGTAGCGAATCGAGGTGATTACGGAATCGAACTCCCGTCCTTTCTTGTCCTTGAAACGTACCTGAACCGGCAGGTAATGCTGTTTGACCGCAACCCAGAACTCGAAGCTGCGATTGTCGCCGGGATCCATCACCCGCTTGATATGAATAGTGTCGATTTCGCCAAGAGCCGATTTGATCCGCTCCGGTCCGACGACCTGATAGCGGTACTCCGTCAGCCTGCGTCCATCAGTAACATGGACGATGTAATCGTCAGGGATGGCGCTGGCAAAGGCGAAAGCATAAGGCAGGCTGACCGGATCGATTGACCCGGCAGGCAGATCAACGGTTTTTTTCTCCTCACCGTTGGTCATACGCAGTTTGTGGTTTGGCCAGTCGAACTGGGCGGCACGGATGCCTTTCTTGCGGCCCCGTTCGATGAAGCTGGAGGGCTTCAGCCCCGCGGCGGTGATTGTGCCTTCGCTTTCGCGCTCGATATCGTCGATAAACAGTGCGACGATACCTTTGGGAATGGTGTCGCTGCGCACCTGATACTGCTTGCCATCATGCTCGAGGCGGTCTTCGCCGACACCCAGCTTCATCATGCCGAAAGTGATCTCGAAGCTCATTTCGACACGTTCCGGCGGCATCGCCCGAGCTGCGCTCGCGCCCAGCATGGCTGCACCGATCAGCAGGCAACCGCCCAATTTCAATGTGTTACGCCAGATATTCATGTATTGATATCAGTCTTGGTCAATTGGGTATATGACAGCGGCGGGGAAACGAAGTTTACCCAACACCTGCGCCCGTCCATCTTGCACGGTGAGTCGGTCTTCGAGGAACCAGCGCACTGCCAGTGGATAAATGCGATGTTCCTGCTCCAGTACTCTGGCCGCCAGCGCTGGTGCATCGTCGCCGGGCAACACCGGTACGGCTGCCTGCACGATGATCGGCCCATGATCCAGTGCTGCCGTTACAAAATGCACCGTGCAGCCGTGCACTCTCACGCCCTCATCGATAGCCCGCTGGTGAGTGTTTACTCCGGTAAACGCTGGAAGGAGCGAAGGGTGCACATTCAGGATACGTCCTTCAAACCGCTGAACAAAGCCTTCGGTCAGTATGCGCATGAAGCCGGCGAGCACAACCAGATCCGGCTCAAACGAGTCGATCCTGTCGCCCAGCGCGGCGTCGAATGCCCTGCGATCGGCAAATTCGCGGTGGTTGATGACGCAGGTCTGTGCATTATGCCGCTGCGCATAGGCCAGCCCTGCCGCGTCCGGATTGTTGCTGATAACGGCAACAATCCGACCCGGCAGCCCGGCTTCGAACAGGGCGCGCATGTTGCTGCCACGTCCCGAGATCAGAATCACAATGCGCTTCATGTCACGGTGTCCGTCGAGTCCTGGTGCTGGTCAGACAACAATGGTTTGCGTTTCGTCGCCTTTTCGTTCACGCACCTTGCCGATGCGGTAGACCGATTCGCCTTGATCGGTCAGAACTGCTTGCAGCCGGTCGGCATCGCCCGCCGAGGCGATCACAACCATGCCGATGCCGCAGTTGAACACGCGCAACATCTCCGCCTGCGCCACGTTGCCACCGCGTTGCAGCCAGGCGAACACCGGTGGCAACGGCCAGGCATCGAGGCGCAGTTCCGCGACCACGTTGGCCGGCAATACGCGCGGGACGTTGTCCACGAGGCCCCCGCCGGTGATGTGTGCCAGACCCTTGATCGGCACCTCTTTCATTGCCCCAAGCACCGCATTGACATAGATACGCGTTGGTTGCAGCAGCGCTTCACCCAGTGTCGTTCCCTCGAATGCCGAGAAAAGGTCGGCGCCGCTGCTCTCCACGATGCGTCGGATCAGTGAATAGCCGTTGGAGTGCGCCCCACTGCTGGCCAGACCCAGTACCACGTCGCCAGGGCAGATTGACTTCCCATCGATGATGGCAGTCTTTTCCACTGCCCCGACCGCGAAACCGGCAAGGTCATAGTCGCCGTCGGCGTACATTCCAGGCATTTCTGCCGTCTCGCCGCCGATGAGTGCGCAATTTGCGAGTTTGCAGCCATGTGCGATGCCGCTGATGACATCGGTTGCAACTTGCACGTCGAGCTTTCCACATGAGAAATAATCGAGAAAGAACAACGGTTCCGCGCCCTGCACAAGGATGTCGTTGACACTCATTGCGACCAGATCGATACCGATCGTATCGTGCTTGTCCAGTTGCGCTGCCAGCTTGAGCTTGGTGCCGACCCCGTCAGTGCCGGTGACGAGCACCGGTTGCCGGTAGCGCGCAGGAATCTCGAACAAGGCGCCAAAACCGCCAACGCCGGCGAGAACGCCGTCTCGTGAAGTGCCTCCCGCCAGTGGTTTGATGTTCTGAACCAGTCTCTCGCCGGCATCGATGTCCACGCCGGCGTCGCGGTAGGAAAGTTGTTTGCTGTCGTTTACGGATTTCAAGTTGAGTGGATGTCCGCTTGGGGATAAATTGGGCGTGCCGTGTGCTGTCAACGACCTGTACTGCGAAAAAACCATGACGCCGCAATACTGTGCTGCGATGTTAATGCACCGGTTTGATAATGTGCCG
>JASFUE010000262.1:0-4615 GCA_050050435.1 Burkholderiales bacterium
CGATGCTCTTGATCGCTCTGTAGACCGGCAGGCGCTCTACGGTATTGCGTTCCATTGCCCGGCCGACGCGCGCACCGATTCTGGTGTATGCGACAAATCCGAGTATGAGGACAATCAGAAAAAAAACGACCCAACCGACAAGCGCGCCGTATTCGGATTCGAGAAAACTGCCCGGCAGAAGCACATCGGCGATCGGTTCTGCGAGCGCAACCGCCAACTGCACCATTTCTCCCAGAACAAGAATTAGAAGCAGGACCGGCAACAGGATACCAAGCCCCCTGATCAATGCTTCCTTTACCAGTCGCCACGCTCTGCCCATTGCGTATTCCCCATCACCAAAATCAATGAAATTGAAAAAGACGCCGTTGCAGCTCGGTCTCGCCCGCTGGTGCCCACCCTAACGAGGGTTGGCAATACGCCCGAGGATCTGATCGGCATTTCCCAGTCGAGGTTCGATCTCGGCAATGGTCTGCGCATAGCGTCTGGCTTGATCGATTTTGCCCGCCGAACTGTTGTACGAGACCAGCGCAATCAGCACATCGAGGTCATTCGGGTGCAAGCGGTATGCTCGATCGAGTTCGGCCAGCGCCTCCTTGCCACGACCGCTATCGTGCAGGGCAACCGCGTAAACGTAGGCGTAACGCACATCTCGTGGCGCCAGACGCGTCGCTCGCTTGAGCAATTGAAGGGCACGATCGAGCTTGCCTGCCCTCACGTCATGCAGCCCGAGCGCATGCGCGACGGCGGCATTTTGCGCATCGACTTTCTGCGCCTGCAACAGTGTGTCGAGGGCCTGTTGCTCCTTTCCCTGACTGCGGTACAGGTCTGCGAGGTTGATATAGCCGGGAACGTAAGCCGGATCCAGTTGCAATGCCTGGCGATAAGCTGATTCGGCCTGGTCGTACTTGCGCAGCCGGGTGTAGAGCAAACCGAGATTGACATGTGAATGCGGTTGCTCGGCATTGGTTTGCTGGGCTGCCACATATTCGGCCACACCCCGGTCGAGTGATGCCAGCTGCGGCGGCGTTAACGACTGACGATCCAGTACCGCAAGCACTCGCGCCGCCTCGATTCGCACTGCATAAACGGGATCGTCGAGCAGCGACCCCGCAAGCGGCCACCGCTGTTCCGATGCGATTGCATCGACCAGGGCGAGCGCCGCTTCACGCACCTGTGGTGATGAATCCCCCAACAATGGTTTGGTCAACTCAGCCGATGCACTGTTGCCAGCCTGCGCCAGCATGGACACGGCAGTGGCACGCACGATCGCAGGGTATTTGCCAGTGGTAGCCAACGCAGCCAGCTCCCGCCTTGCGCCAGGTTCTCCGGTGCGCCCGGCGAACAACGCTTCACCGTAATGCCAGCCAGGCGGCCAGTTCGAGCCATACCACCTTTTCAGCTGGTCGTTGGCCCATTGATCCGACTTGTCCGAGTGGCATTGCACACAGGTGTTTGGCGAACCGATACGGCTCGAAAGGTCCGGCCGGGGAACCCGGAAGCTGTGATCATAGCGTTCGTCGATCACCATGAAGGTCCTGGCCGGCATGTGGCACGCCGCGCAGCGGGCACCATCGCTTCCTGCCGGATGGAAATGGTGCTTTTCGGTATTGTAGTGGCTCGCCTGGTGGCACTGAAGACAAACCTGATTGTCCGGCGCGCGCAACTGAAGGCTGTGCGGGTCATGACAATCGCTGCAGGTCACGCCCTTGTGATACATCTTGCTCTGCAGAAATGATCCGTACACATAAACTTCTTCCTTGACCTGCCCGTCCGCGAAATACAATTGCTCGGTGAGCAGCGCTGGCAAATGAGTATCCATCAACGGCTTGCCGGCATGGTAGTCCTCGGAGAGTTGCGACCTTCGCGAATGACAACGTGCGCAGGTTTCGATCTCTTTGGCTGTTTCGCGTTTCTTGCTGCGCGTTGCAATGGGCTGGCCGCCTTCGTACCGCCAGACCACCCCATGGCGCTCATCGAACAAAACTTCGAGCCCCGCGTCTTTCAGATTCTTCCATCCCGATTGCTTATTGGCCCAGGCCACGTGATTCGACCCCGCTCCATGACAAGCCTCACATGAAACGTTGATCTCCGACCAGGTCGTGTGAAAAGCGTCAGTCGCCACATCAAAGCCTTTCTTCAGATTGGTCGAGTGGCACTCGGCACACATGTGATTCCAGTTCTGCGCCAGCTCCGTCCAGTGCAACTCATCCGTGTGGTCGATCTTCTGGTCGGGGTAAAGGTGAAACCACCGCTGACCACCGAGTGCCGCCGGGCGCGTATCCCATGCCAGCTGCAATGCCTGCAATCTGCCCTTGTCGAGTTCGACGAGATATTGCTGTAGCGGTTTGATCCCGAAGGTGTACTTCACTTCGTAATCGCGGAGCTTGCCGTCGGGTCCGTCCGTGCGCACGATGAACTTCTCGCCGTCCTTGAAGAAGCTGGACTGGATTCCAAAGTAATCGAGCCGCTTGTTACCGAAATCGCCGAGCACCGTGTCTGCGGTGGCGTGTTGCATGGCCAGGTCATGATGCGATCCACGCCACTGCTGCACTTCCTTCTCATGGCACTGCGCACAAACTGCTTCTCCAACATAGTCCGCCGCCAGCAACTGCATTTCGGATGTTGCACCGAAACCAGCGTCGCGCACGACCAGATAAACGACCGCCGCCATGAGCAGCAGAGCAATAATTACCAATGGAAAGATCCGTCGCATCGCCAGAATGAATAGTATCGAGTCAGTTTATCTTCAACGCCTATAACAACGGGCTCATCAATTGCGCGGTATTTTCCAGCAGGCGAGTGAAGCGACGGCGCTGGCGCCAACGTCCCAGATCGATCGGCTCGGACTGTTCTGCATAACGCTGCTGCAGTTCACGAACGGCACTGCCGAACTCTGCATCGTAAGCGATCATCGTTACCTCAAAATTCAGCCGCAAGCTGCGAACGTCAAGATTGACGGTCCCGAAAAGCGTTGTCTCGCCGTCGATGACGACGCTCTTGGTATGCAGCAACCCGCCGCGGAACCGCAGAATGCGCACGCCGGCGCTCAACAAGTCGTCGTTGTATGCACGGCTGGCGTAGCGCACCATCACCGAGTCGACTCGCTCAGGAACGATCAATGTCACTGCCACACCACGACGCGCTGCTGCCTGCAGCGCGCCGATCATCGGTTCGTCAGGAACGAAATACGGCGTGGTCATGATCAACTCGCGACGCGACGCATAAATCGCCGACAACAATAACTGATAGATTGCATCGCCCTCGTACCCCGGTCCTGACGGCAGTACCTGGGCAATTGCGTGCCCGGCTGGATCCGGCAAATCGGCACCACTCGACGGGATCAATCCTTCCAGCGTTTCGCCGGTTTCCATCAACCAGTCCCAGACAAAAACGAGTTCCAATAATTTCACCGCCGGGCCGCTAACCCGCACCATCGCGTCGACCCATTCGCCGACACCGGCGCCCTGCTTGAAGAATCGTGGATCGACCATGTTGAGACTGCCTGTGAAAGCGACCGCGCCATCGACGACGACGATTTTACGGTGCAGGCGCAGGTCCACGCGCACGAACAGACTGCGCAGCAGGCTCACCGGCAGCGCCTCGACAATTTCAACTCCACCTTCGCGCATCTCGCGCGCCAGCTTGCTGCGAAGAAATGCGGAGCTGCCAACCGAGTCGAGCAGCACACGACATCGCACGCCACGCTCTTGCGCGCGAATCAGTGCCCGCGCAACTTCGTCAGCTAACCCGCCCGGATACCAGATGTAGAACTCCATATCGCAAGTCTGACGCGCACGCTCAATTTCCTCGATGATGGCGGGCAACGTGGCTTCGGCACTTTCGATGAGATCGAGTCTGTTACCACCGAGCGCCGGTACGCCGACGCTGCCCTCGACATAACGTCTGAGTTTCTGCCGTTCAATCGGATCATTCTCCGGCTCGTGAGGTTGCACCGATGCGAGGTTGGCCAACCACTGTTGTAGCGGCGCAAGCAACGCCTCTGCACGCCTGGCACGGCTGCGGCCAAGCGTGCGCTCGCCCATGAGCAGGTAGAGGATGGCGCCACCATAGGGAAAGACAATCACCAGAATCAGCCACGCCAGTGAAACCCCGGGTGGGCGTCGCTTCACGATAACACGCAGCGATACCGCAATGATGAGAGCAATGTGGAAATATCCCAGACCGTATGCGACGATTTCACCGACCGACATACTTTGCTCAATTTTCTGACAGGCAGCGCAACACGAAATCTACGAGCGCTTGCTTGCGTGGTTCGAACTGAGAGTCAAACCTGCGAACCCGCTTCTGCCGCTGTCACGATATAGCCTCCGGATTTTTCATCGCGCTCGAGGCTGAGCAGGCCACGCGTTTGAGCATCTTCGAGCAGACTGCTGAAACTCTTGTAGCCGTGGTATGACTCGTTGAAACCGGGGTTGCGCCGCTTCAGCGCCTGCTTGATCATTGAGCCCCAGATTTTTTCATCACCGCCCCGCTCCGCAAGCAACGCTTCAAATGTATTCACCACGAGATCAATACCCTTGTGCGAGGAATCTTCCGAAGCCTCCGCTTCCGCCGCTTCCTTAGCCTCTTTTTTACCCCGGGCCGTCTTGTTCGC
>JASFUE010000263.1:0-4577 GCA_050050435.1 Burkholderiales bacterium
GATTACCGCGCTCAGCAACAGCGGGTCGGCACCCTTGAACATCGGCGACCGTTCCAGCACATCCGGGGTCACCACTTCAAACCAGCGGCGGCCGTCCTTCCTGAGGAGCTCGTAGGCGGATTTGGGTCCCCATGAATTGCGCGCGTAGTTGGGGAAGTCCTCCGCCGGCGTGGTGCTCCAGTAATTCAGGATGGGTTGCGCGACGCGCCACGCGGCTTCGACCAGGTCCCCGCGCGAAAACAGAGTGGCATCGCCGCGTGTACAGGAATAGATCATCACTTCGTAGCCGGTATAGCGCGAGGCCTTGAATACATCACCGTAGTTGAATTCCATGTCGACGGTTTGCAGCTGCATGGTCGGTCCGGGCGTTTTGGCCTGGAACAGTAATTCGACACCCTGGTAAGGCTGGATATGAAACACCAGCCGGTTCGCAGCCAGCCGTTTGACACTGGTGCCTTGAAATATCTTTTCCGGCGCTCTCTTGAACTGGACGATGATTTCCGTGCCCCGTTTCCACAAGGCTTTGCCGGAGCGCAGATAGACCGGTGTACCCGACCAGCGCCAGTTGTCGATGAAAAGCCGTACAGCCGCAAAAGTTTCGGTATTCGACTGGGGATTGACATCGGCCTCCTGGCGATAACCGGGTTTGACAATATTGCCATCGTCATCGTAGGACGGCCCGTACTGGCCACGCACCGTGTTTTGCGGCACTTCGTCTTCGCTGTACACACGAACCGACTGCAGCAGCTTGGCCTTTTCGTTACGGATCGCATCCGGCTCGAACGAACCCGGCGCCTCCATGCACAGGTAGGCCAGCATCTGGAACATGTGATTCTGCATCATGTCGCGCAGTACGCCGGACTGGTCGTAATAGCCGCCACGCCGCTGTACGTCGACAGCCTCACAGACATTGAACTGGATGTTGTCGATGTACTTGTTGTTCCATAACGGTTCGAACATGCCATTGGAAAAACGGAAGGCGAGCAGGTTCTGCACGGTTTCCTTGCCGAGGTAGTGATCGACGCGATATATCTGGTTTTCGTCCCAGTGTTTGAGAATGGCTTTGTTGAGATCAATAGCCGATGTCAGGTCGGTGCCGAACGGTTTTTCGACGATGATGCGCTTCCAGCCCGGGCCGTCCTGAAAACCGGCGCCATACAGCAGATCGCACAGCTGGCCGAAAAAACGTGGCGCCATCGCGAAATAGATCAGCACATTGCCGCCACAGCTGTGCTCTGCATCGAGTTGATCAACCGTCTTTTTCAGTCGCCGAAAATCATCCAGTTCGAGATGACTGACTTCGTAGTAGAAACGCGCAAGCAGTGCGTCGCAGGCACTTTCATCGAACTGCTTGCGAGTGTGATAGGCCCGCAAACCGTCTTCGCCCGCCATCGCTGTGCGGAATGATTCCGTATTCATCTCGGTAATCGAGCTACCGAGTACCGCAAAGTTTGCCGCCAGCAGATTATCGCATGCAAGATTGTAGAGCGCCGGCACCAGCAGCCGTTTGGTGAGGTCACCCGATGCACCAAGTATGAGCATCACGCAGGGTTCGCTGGTGGGATGGCTTGTTGCCGAATCCTGACCGATGGAGCCGGTTACGAGAGAATACGCGGACATGCGACCCTCCTTGAGAGAGTGAATGCGTTCTGGTTATCGGATCGCGGAAACCACGGTATCCACTGACGCCGGATGCCGTGTCTCGCCGCTGCGCGCGCAATCGTTTTCTGACCGGGACGACCGCGACGTAATTAGTTAACAACAGCATACACCATCGGTACGCCAATGTGCGGCCGCTGCGGCTGGTGAATCCCGGCGCCGGTCAGCATGCGCCACCGGACCAGTCGGAGAAGTTCGAGCGGCAAGCATGAGGAGCGTAGTCGCCCCGCTCGGCGCCCACTCCGTAGCCCGTGCCGCGCAACAGTTGTGGCAGGGCCGTGACACGCGGAATCAGTGAGCGGAACGCCCCGGGTTTGCCGGACACGCTGTGGTCGAGCCAGGCTGCCGTGCCGACCAGGCCAGTTGACGAAAATATGCCGTTCCGAACTTCACCTACCTGCAAAATCCGGTCACGATCCCGACCGTTCCCATCGACAAAGCTACAAACGGCTTCCTCTCGCCCGCATGGGATTCCTGAACTTCGAGGCTCTGAAACCGGTCGCCAAAATCCGCGACGGCCTTGAAGGATTCGCTGCCGGATCCTCTATCGAGTACTCGCGTCGATTCGGCCGTCGGGGTGGCCAGGACCTCGCCGAGTATTTTTCCGTCCGCTCGGGAGACAGCGAATCTTGCGCCTTCCATTTGGTAATGTAGTTCCGATTCGGTCAATTTGCCGTAATCCGACACGGCGTAGACGTGTTCCACCGTGCAGACGTAAGCGTGTTCGCCGGCTTCGGCGGCGTTCCAGGCGGCCAGCAGCACGGGGACCGCGATGGATAGTCGGGTTGTGCGTGACATGGCGCCCCCTGTGTCAGTTGGCCTGAAGCCAACAGGATGCGGTCGAGTTTACACCAGGTATCGTTGGTCGCGAACGGCCCGGTCGGGTCGGGTGCCTGGCGGTCGCCGGGGCGGGCGTGATCAAGTGCGCGCGGCGGAATCGCTCGGGGACACCCGGGCGCTTGCGGGTTTTCCCGTAGCCCGGACAGGCGTATGCTTGTCGCTGGGAGTGCGTGCGAAGGCCCAAACGCGGTATTGAATCTGACATAAGAACGAGAAGTTGGTGGATTTTGCATGAAGGGGTGCCTGCTGGGAATCGTTTTGGCGCTGGCTCTGAGCCCGGCGCAGGCAGCGGTATTCGACTGTGTGGCGGATCAGGCGCTGGCGAGCGATGGCAAAGACTTTTCGATCGTCAAGGTCCGCCAGCGCAAGAGGTACACGATCGACACCGCCAACGGTACTCTGAACGATGGGGTCAGGGCGTGGGGATATCAGGTTCTGCAACAGGGCGATGCCCAATCGAAGCAGGACTGGGTTCTGCTGTATCTCCCCAGAGCCGTCGGTGCCTACAACCCCGCCGAGGATGTCCTGCAGCAGCTTCCGTTCGCCGGTGTCTTCCGCATTCGCGTCTGGAAAGAGGGAAATCCGTTCCTGCATAACTGGGGAGGCATCCTGGAGCTCGGTTCCTGCAAGCTGCGGCACGGAAAGAGGGCAGCAGGGGCAGGCGGCGGGACTGGTCCCTAGACATCCTGGCTAAAGGCGCGATCATTCGGTGCACTGGCCGGCCATCATAAAGATTGCGGGCGACGCGGAACTGATCTACGTTGCCGGCGAATCCGCATGGCGTGACCCGGATCTCCACGATTTCGAATACGACAAGGATGACCGTCTGATAGACGCGTCCGGCAATCTGTTTACGCTGAACCATCGCCAACAGGGGCGCGTACTCCCGCGGCCCGTCGGCAGTTCAATGGCGCTGCCCGAAGTGCTGGGTCTGGTAAAGGCGCATGCCGCGCAGAAGGGCTCCTGTTGTGTGGCCAAACTCTATGCACCGTCCATCGAAGAGGCCTTCAGGATTATGGCGTCGCTGGGCGATGCCTGACAGGCGACGGCAAGCCGGTTTGTAACTCAATCGTGGTGCGAGGGCAGCAGGTCTGCGGCGGACGCAGCGGCCTGTACGGAAGCGGAGCTGAAAGCTGCGGCGCCGTCAGGTGATGCCCGGCAGGCGCCGGACATTTCCTGTCACTGCGCGGCAGCGCCCGGCGGATCACCGGTCTGCCCGCGCAGTTCCGCTTCGACGGTTGCCCTGAAGGCGTCCGGTGCTTCGATCGCGCCTTTGCAGCGCTGGCCGGACGGGCCGGCGAACACGGAAATATTGTGGGCCGTGTGGTCCATGTATCTTGCGATGGCTTTTATATAGAAGCTGAATCGTTTCTGTACCCTGTCATCCGGGGGCTGTTCGGATGGTTCGTCTTGTGCGGCACGGGTCGCCTGCCGCAGTGCGGCCTCCGATGCCGAATGCGCGTTGGCCGCGCTGTCGCTTCTGCCGAGTTTTTCCAGGTCCGCGGATACGATCTGGTAGTAGGCGGCACAGGCGGCGTATTCGTCGATCAGTTTTTCGTTCAGCGTCTGCGGCCCGGCGGCAACAGCAGCGCAGACGTACAGGGTTGCCGCCGTTAGCGGTGCAAGTCGTTTCACGTTTTGGGCTCCGTCGCGGTCAGTTTCAGTCGCCGCACGCTCTATGGTCAGTCTGTCCCGTGCTCACGGTGTTGCCGCGAACGAAAAACGGACACTGCTGCAACCCCTTCGGCGGGCGATCGGGAAATAACAATAACACAGGGCAGGCCGCGTGCTCTTCGTTACTTAGAGGTCACCCGATAGTCATCCAATGGTCACAGCCATCTTCTACATTCTCCAAGCCGACGAATCCGGTCCGCGCTCTCAGAGTTCGAGACCATTCATAAACCCTTAGAGGAGAAAGTATAGCCATGGCATTTCGTATGAACGTTCTTGGTGCGGCAGTGACCTTTGCCGTCGCCGGTACCGCGGCCGCAGGTCCCGTCGTCAACGGACCGATGGGATTCGACCCGATTCCGGCTTCCGCCTACGCGGGCCTGACCGACGATCCCGCGGTTCTGAAT
>JASFUE010000264.1:0-4554 GCA_050050435.1 Burkholderiales bacterium
TAGCCAGACGCAGCAGTGTAGGCTGGGCGTTGCGCGGTTGCGTACTGCGGTTCGACGCCGTAGTAGTAATTGTTGTAGCGCTTGTCGCCGAATACGGGTCCGGTGGCAAATCCCAGATCCCATTGCCCGCCGGGCAGAAAATGGTCCAGATCAAAATTGATGCGCGGTTCGAAAATCCACCCTTCGTTGTGCGTGTGCTGAAAGTCGGTGGCGATCACGGTCCGCGCCGGCAGGCGCAAGTCCACCTTGAAGCCGGAATCCTCGTCCTCGTACAGCCGTATCTCGAGGTTGGGGCCGATCTGCACTGTCGGGTCCAGATCGGGCATGCCCTGGCGTGCCGAATTTCTGGAGCTGTCCACGGGCACCGAGGCGCTGAGGCTCAGGTGCAGGCTGACCCGGCTCCATTCATAGAAAATGCCACGGACCTGGTCGCGCTGAACACGCAGATACTTTCCGCGGTAAATCGCATAAGGCACGGGCAACACATAGGTGGTGCGCTCATCGGAGCCGCGATAGTCGGGAAAGTCGAGCACCGAAACCCCCAGGCCTGCCTCCCACAGCGGTTTGTCCTCGGCGCACGCGCTAGAAATGAATCCAATGCATAGACAAATCGTTGCCAGTTGCCGGATCAGCTTCAATGTTCGCTATCCTTGCGGTGAGCTGGGGGAACGGACCGCAAATCCGGTGCCACCATCCAGGCCGGTATCCGCTTGTGGTGACCTCGTCCGGTGGCTTCGGTCGTACTCTGTTGGTTCACTGATGTTCCGGACGCATCGGTCTGTTTTTGTTGTTCAGATACCGATCGTACATCGGGAGACATCGCAGGCGCGGGATAATCGGGATAGCGCATCAACTATATGGGGGCAGGTCGAGTGTCAGCAAACGTCAAAAAGCGGGCATTGGTCACGGGGGGCAGCGGCGTAATCGGTGCGGCGATTTGCAGATTGCTTGCCGGGCGTGGTTTCCACGTGCTGGTGCACGCAAACAGCAGCTGTGAAGAGGCGCGGCAACTGGCCCGGTCAATTACCGGTGACGGCGGTGAAGCAGAGGCGGTCTGTTTCGATGTCACGGATCGCGCGGCCTGTGCTGCTGCGCTCGATTTACTCGCCGAGTCGCAGCCGGTGCAGGTCATTGTGCACAGCGCCGGCATCCACGACGATGCGCCGCTGGCCGGGATGAGTGGTGAGCAATGGGATCGGGTGCTGAGCGTTTCTCTGGACGGGTTCTACAACGTCGTCAGGCCTTTGCTGTTGCCCATGATCGCCACACGCTGGGGGCGCATCATCGCCATGTCCTCGGTAGCAGGGATACTTGGCAATCGCGGCCAGGTGAATTACGCGGCGGCCAAGGCAGGCTTGCATGGAGCGATACGCGCGCTTGCCGTCGAGGTGGGCTCGCGCGGTGTAACGGCGAATGTGGTAGCGCCGGGTATTATCGACAGCGACATGGCGTCGAATTTTTCAGAGCAACAAATCGCACAACTGGTGCCGATGGGGCGGGCAGGGCGCGCCGCGGAAGTTGCGGCGCTGGTCGCGTTTCTGGTCTCGGACGAGGCTGGCTACGTGTCCGGGCAGATCATCGGCGTGAACGGGGCAATGGTATAAAAGTGCGTGAACTGGCGACGAAATGGCGCCGGCACGATGTTCGCAATGGTCGAAACTTGTAGTTGAAACTTGCGGCTGCATGATTCGATTGCACAAGCGGGTGTACGCTGTTCGATAGCAGTATGGAGAAGCGATGAGTTTTGTTGATCATCTTGCCGAGCGCAGGATTGCCGAGGCGATTGCGCGCGGTGAATTCTCGGGGTTGCCGGGCGAGGGTGCGCCGCTGCCGGCCGACGATGCGGCGCTCGTTCCCGAAGAACTGCGCATGGCCTACCGCGTCTTGCGCAATGCCGGCTTTGTGCCGCCGGAAGTGGCGACCTTGCGTGAAATCGGCGACCTGGAGCGGCAGTTGCACCAGCTACCCGAGTGCGAAGCGCGCAGCCGGGCATTACGCAAAATGCAGTTGCTGCGTGCGCGGCTGGAAGCCAGCGGGCGCTTCCGGCATGTCTTCAGCAGTACGTCGCCGTATTACGGGAAGTTGATCGACCGTTTCCAGGACGGAAGCAATGCACCCAGCGAGCATGCGCCCGGCTTCGGGGCAGGGCAAGGTGGTGCCGCTGCTACAGCGGACACCGACGGCTGAGTGCGGGCTCTCCTGGAAGTGTTTGCAGCGTGAACGGCGTTCGTCTGAACACATGCGGATGAATGGTCATCTTGTCGCAGCCATTGTCTGGGTTGTGATTGTCATGGCCGGATATCTTCTGTTCGACCATCTTTCCGCGCCCGAACCGGTTGTGCGTACGAGTGATAGTGGCCGCCATGAAATCATCGTGCCGGTGGCGCGCGACGGACACTACTACCTCGAGGGCGCCGTCAACGGGCAACCGGTCACATTCCTGGTCGATACCGGTGCGAGCTATGTATCGGTCAGCGCCGATGTGGCTCGGCGGGCCAATCTGCCGAAAGGTGCGACAGGTCTGTTCACCACGGCCAATGGCAGTGTGGAAGGGCGCATTGCGAGGGCACAGAGCGTGCGCGCCGACATATTCGAAATCAGCGGCATCAATGTGGCGGTCATGCCCGGCCGGGGCGAATTCGGCTTGCTGGGACAGAACTTCTTGCGCTATTTCAGTGTCAGCCAGTCGGGTGGCAAGCTGGTGCTTCGCATGCGCGACTCGTGAGCGGGCAGGGAGGTTTCATATGCGCTCGCCTGTGGTGAAGCGACGAAAGCGCGATGACGCCCTTATTTGGAATTGGCGCCCCGAGCACGAATCGAACGTGCGACCTGCCCCTTAGGAGCGGGGTGCTCGATCCACTGAGTTTCCGGAGCCCGGCTCACCTTCGTTCCAGTTCCGTCTTGCATCACTCGGCTAACTTTATTCAACCAGTTCCCCGGTTCCTGGAAGACACGTAAGTTGAGCGGTGTTTATTCAGCTCAACGTGACAGGCATTTGCGTTTCTGACCCCTTGCCTTAACACCGAGCGTGACCGATGTGTAACGGTCCGATACAACCTGACTGAACTGGAGTGTCGTGATACGCAGGCCGTGCCTTCGTATGCCAATCAGGTACTTCGGGAAGTCTTATGTTCATCGCTTGCAGCCGTGGTGCGCATGCTCGCGTTAGAAAGCCTCCTCACATGAAGCGGCGACAGGTTCTCGACAGGCAGCCGTTGAAAATCTAACAGTTCGTCAGGTTTGTCATCCTGATTTCACTTGCCATTGCGATAACCCGCGCATCTTGATGCCGGTTGAAGGCCCGGCGAAAGACACGGTTTTTAAAAGCATTTCTGGAAATATTGGCAACGGCACCATAGCTGCCCGGCCAAGGCTCGTATGTCGATTCATAACGAGATTAAGAAATATAGGCGGCGCATGGTTATTGCGCTCGGTAAGCCTCGTTAGCGGCAAGGGCCGAGGCGGCGTTGAAATGGACACGCTTCGTCTGGGAGGTCTGCTGGTCAAGACCTCGCAGGGAGGCAGCGTTCGCTTCGTGCCCCCCGCTAACACCCCTTGAGCATTTGATGTTTGCAGGTTGTGGTGATGAAGTTGAGTAAAAGGGAGGAAGGCATGGACGCGTCGTCACGCGAAAGAGCCAGAGCCATCGCCGAGAAAATGGGTTGGTCGCTGATACAGGCCGAAGGCTACCTCGAGGGCCAGCAGTATCGCCAGGAAGGCTTGAAGCCAACCGCGTATCAGAAAGTCGGTCGCGACGAATACGCCAAAGGCTTCCGGGCTGGCTTCTATGAGCAATAGCCCTGTCGCGTAATTATCTCTCGCCGCGACGAGTAGGCCCGTTTGCAATCAGTATAGATAGTCGATTTTCAGGCAGCCGGACCCGTTGTCTCCGTTCTGGGTCCGGCTGTTCTTTCCAAGCGGCTGCGAACCTTCATATCGCCGCGAGTGCGCATGTTGGGAGCATACGCAAACGCAGGCGTGGCTCCGTTGCGGCGAGAACATACACCGATTGTTCGTTCGGTCAATTCGCGTATGAGCGGATTTAACGCACCGTCAGCAAGGCCTGCGAAGTCATCCTAATCAACGTCCTGCGCGGCCTTGTCTCAGGCCGGCGGACGCAACAGTGCGTCATGGCATGTCTTTGTAGACTTCGTTGGAAAAGCCGCTTTGGTTGCCAAATGAGTCGTAGGCTGCAACCCTGAAGTAGTAGCGTTTTCCGCTCTCAAGCCCCGTCATTGTGTAGGTTGTGGTATTTCCGACGTCGACTGCCTGATACTCTGTTCCGGCCATCGCGTAAAAGAGGCGATAGCCGCTCAGGCTGGCATCAACGACCGGGTCCCACTGCAGGTCGGCGTTACCGTCAGCCACGGGTTGCGTGTCCGTTGATGTCGGGTCGGTTGTGTCAGTGGTGGTCGTGTCTCCGGCGGTGGTTGTATCTCCGCTGGTGGTTGTGTCTCCACCCGTAGTCGGCTCGGTTGTCGTCGTATCAGTACCGGCAGTCGTGCCGCCGGAGCTGGTATCGCCTGACGTACTTGAGGTGTCGGTTGTGTCGCC
>JASFUE010000265.1:0-4545 GCA_050050435.1 Burkholderiales bacterium
TTTTTTCCGAGTGTGCAGGGAAAGGTTTACCGGACATTACAGATTCCGACGACACTGCCAACGCTGGATGAATTGCTGGGAAGGCCGGAGTTCCCGTACGGGCAACTCGTCGATCGGTATTTGTCATGGATGGGTCAGGGGCATATGCATGTTTACACGGCGCATGCAGAAATCGAAGGCATGAAGCATCTTGATTTGTTTCGCCAGCTGCTCACGCGCGTTCGTGAGCGCAGTTGGCAGGTCGTGCCGCTCGGAGATATTGCGCGCCATTGTCTGGCGCAGCGCGACACCGTCGCGGTCTGTTCCATGGTCAACGGCGAAATTGAGGGGCGCTCCGGAACACTGGCGATGCAGGGCAAGGCGCTCGCCTGAAAGGATGCGCGCCCCGCGCCGGGCGGGCGATTTACAGTGCAGCGAGTGATCCTTCGGATCAAAGGCTACTTCTGGTTATCACCGGTTTCCGGCACCAGGCGTACGCCTTGTTCGAGGCCTTCACGTTCGGTCGAGAGCACGATTTGCTCTGACACGCTCAACCCGGAAACGACTTCCGTATACGCCCAGTTGGAAAGTCCGGTCTGTACCGTTCGGACATCGAGGGTCGATGTTTTCGGATCGAAGACGTACAGTGTGTCGCCATCGATCAGCGCCGAGGTTGGCACGCGCAGCACGTTCTTGCGGGTGGCCAGAACGATCTCGACATCGGCGCTGTAGCCGACCAGCAGTGTCTTGAACTGGGACGGGTCGTCGAACTCGACTTCGACATCCACGGTCCGCGCCTGTTTCTCCCGGTCGAGCACATACGGCGCGATGCGCCGCACATGCCCGGCGAACTGCTTGCCGGGATAAGCGTCGATGCTGATTCGTCCGGGCTGGCCGACAATGATCTTGGGTGCGTCAATTTCATCCATCGGCGCGGTCACATACAGGCAGCTATCGTCGATCAGATCGATTGCCGGTGGTGTCGGAATGCCAGGTGGCGAAGGCGTAGTGAACTCGCCGACTTCGCCGGTGACTTCGGCGACAATGCCCGCGAACGGCGCCCGTAAATAAGTGGTCGAGAGTTCGGCCTGCATCGCGGCGATC
Organism: Burkholderiales bacterium; assembly: GCA_050050435.1. Lineage (GTDB taxonomy): Bacteria > Pseudomonadota > Gammaproteobacteria > Burkholderiales > Eutrophovitaceae > SG8-40. The sequence continues at coordinate 1,084 of JASFUE010000265.1, forward strand.
TGCGACTGCGCTTGGCGGACCTCGGCGTCGGCGGCCCTGCAGGCGGCCCGGCCCGCCTGGGCCTGGGCGATGGCCCGGTCGAGCCCTTCCTCGCTGATGAAACCCTGGTCCTTGAGCTTGCGTGAGCGCACCATTTCGCGCGCGGCCAGATCCGCATTGAGACAGATTTCGTCGCGGCGGCTTTGCGCTGATGCTTTCTGGTCCCTGGCCACGCGCAGTTTCGCGGCCAGATCAGCGTTCCACAGTTCCAGCAGGATTTGTCCCTTGGTGACGTGATCGCCTTCCTTGACCGAGAGCTTCGCAATCTGGCCGCCGGAACGCGGTGCCAACCGGGCGCGACGGCACGCGGTGATGGTGCCGGCGCGGGTATTCGATATCGTCGATTCGACCGTGCCGAGCTCGACTGTCGCCAGAACGACTGGCACCGGTTTCGGTTTGCCCAGATACCAGAAGGCGCCGGCGCCGATGGCCACAGCAGCAATCGCGCCGATGACTAGTTTTCGCATTCAGCGTTTCCGTGAGGATTGGAATATGTTGGGCTGTCGACGCGGCGTTGGCGGGTCAGATGACGAGAACTCACGGGGCAATTATGCCAGCCCGCAAGGCGCGGGCGTGGGCTGACCGCCCGACCTGCGCCTCGTCAGGCGAAAACATAGCAGAGTGATGCAGGCCGTGTTGTCGACACGGCCTGTGCCGCCGTAGAATCAGTCGGCCTTGGCCTTTTCTTTCATCGCCGCCTCGAGTTTCTTGATCTCGGCGGGCGAGAGCTGCGGCCGGTCGATCTTGACGGTCAGCTTGTTGAGCTTAGCGGTCAGCGCGAACGGTGGTTTGTAGTCCGCGTCGTTTACGCCGGTAAGCGTGTCCGAGCCGATATCGAAGCTCTCGTCCCATTGCAGGATCATTGGCAGGGTCTTTTTCATTTCTTTTGTCGCTACGACCTTGCCATCGACCTTCAATGTGCCGCTACCCGGCCGGCCAACACCACTGAAGTTGTTGAAGGTGAGCGTGCCGGGCCCGAGCCCGTCGTACTTGAAGTCGAACTCCACGGTATGCCGTCCGGGTGAGAGCGCCTCGGAACCCTCCCACTTGATTCGCTCGAGATCGACCAAATTCCACAGGAACACCGGCTTGCCTTTCAGCAGGTAAAAGCCGTAGCCGCCGAAGCGCCCACCCGAGGTCAGGATCATGCCCTCGGCGCCGCCTTTTGGTACCTCAATATCCGCGGTGATAGTGTACGAGGCGTTGAGAACGAACGGCGAGTCTCCCTGCGGCAGGCCGACCATTGGCCGCGTATATACAAATTCCTTGCGTCCGGCGGTGATGTTGGGGCGGGGCGCCACGATACGTGCCGCCACCGAAGCATCGAGTGGGAACACCTGGTACTTCTTCCCCTCGGCGACGAACTTCTGGCGCATTTCTTTCACCTTGCCCGGATACTGCGCGGCAATGTCCTGCGCCTGGCTGAAGTCCTTGTTCAGGTTGTAGAGCTGGAACACCTGGTTGTTCAGCGGATCGGGATTGGCTGGTCCGAAAGCCTGCCAAGGTGCGCGGTTGACTTTTGTACTCAGGAACCATCCGTCGTCGTACAACGCCCACTGGCCCATCATTTCGAAGTACTGGGTCTTGTGGCGTGTCGGCGCCTTGGCGTTGCTCTTGTCGAACGTGTACATGAAGCTGGTGCCTTCGATCGGTGCCTGCTGGATACCGTCCACTTCCAGTGGCGCCTTGATACCAGCCGCTTCGAGGATGGTCGGCACCACGTCGATCACGTGGATGAACTGCTCGCGCAGACCGCCCTTGTCCTTGATGCGCGCCGGCCATGACACCACCATATTCTGATTGATGCCGCCCAGCCTGGACGCGTTCTGCTTGAACCAGTCGAACGGCGTATCAAACGCCCATGACCAGCCCGCCGACATATGGTTGTAGGTTTGCTCGGTGCCCCAGACGTCGTACCACTTCATCTGCACATCAATTGGCAACTCATTGAGGCCATTGAAGAACGCCACTTCGTTGGGCGTGCCCAATGGTCCGCCTTCAGCGCTGGTGCCGTTATCGCCGTTGATGTAGATCACCAGCGTGTTATCGAGCCGGCCGAGTGCCTCGAATTGCTGGATCACGCGTCCGATCTCGTGGTCGTTGTAGGCGGCATACGCTGCGAACACTTCAACCTGGCGGATAAACAGTTTTTTCGCCTCCGCACTCAGTTCATCCCACGGCTTTAGCAGGTCCTTGGGCCAGGGCGTGAGTTTGGTGTCTTTGGGAATGACGCCGAGGCGCTTCTGGTTCTCGAAAATACGCTCGCGCAGCTTTTCGTAACCGTCGTCAAACAGGTGCATCGCGTGGATCTTGTCGACCCACTCCTTGGTCGGGTGGTGCGGCGCATGGGTTGCACCCGGTGCGTATTTGATGAGTAGCGGCTTGGAAGGATCGATCTGGTGCATCCTTGTCATCCAGTCGATCGCGTCGTCGGCCATCCCGGTGATGAGGTTCCAACCCGGTTTGCCCTCGAACGGATAGATTTGCGTGGTGTTGCGGAACAGGTTCGGTTGCCACTGGTTGGCGTCACCGCCGACAAAGCCATAGAAATACTCGAACCCCATGCCCGTCGGCCACTGGTCGAATGGCCCGACCTGGCTGGCCGCAAATGCAGGCGTGTTGTGGTCCTTGCCGAACCAGGACGTCGCGTAGCCATTGTCGAGCAGGATGCGCCCGATCGTCGCCTTGTCCTTGCCGATGATGCTGTTGTACCCGGGGAAGCCGGTGGCTTGCTCCGCGATCACGCCGAAACCGGCCGAGTGATGATTGCGCCCGGTAATCAGCGCGGCGCGCGTCGGCGAGCACAGTGCTGTAGAAAACACCCGGTTGTAGCGAAGGCCTTCGCTGGCCAGCTTATCCATACTTGGCGTCGGAATCACGCCGCCAAAAGTACTGGGTACACCGAAGCCGGCGTCATCGGTGATGACCAGCAGCACGTTAGGTGCGCTTGCCGGTGGTACCACTCGTGGCGCCCACCACGGTTTGGACTGCAATGCGTCTTGCTTGATGACGCCGCCGAATTCCGGATCAGGCGGCGGAAGCTGTTGGTTGCTGATGGTCGTGGTGGCGCTGGGTGAGCCCAGTGTACCGGTGACTTGCTGCGCGAATACTGTGGTACTGATCAACAATCCGGCGAAGCTGACAGCACAACCCGCAGCGACTCGGTCAAGGTTTTTCATGGTTCGCCCTATTCTTTGTTCTGGAAAACGAGTCCTTGCACAAGGCATCAGGTTACAAGGGTATCGTAACTTTCACTTGAGCAATATCAAACTTTTCGGACGCCCTCCGATGGTGCAAGGTCGGCGTGAGGCTTCATGTGCACACTGCTGCACACAGGTGGGTAGCATATTAATCTATTCTTGTACTGCGGTTTGTTGCAGCTTTGTGTCGGGAATATTCGAGACGCAAACCGGTTGTTAGCAA
>JASFUE010000266.1:0-4541 GCA_050050435.1 Burkholderiales bacterium
TCTCGAGATCGTGGTTCTCGCGCTGGTCGCGAAATATCCCGGCCTTGCGCTTTGGCTGCCAGAGGTGGTGTTCGGGTTGTAGATTAGCAGGGCGTTAAAAAACTACTGCGCGACCTTGGTCCGGGCTTGCTCCCGTATTGATTAAACCGGTGCTCGTCCGCCTTCGGCGGTCCGGCCCGGCGATAAAGTCACCGGGCGCTGCGAGCGGGCACGGCAGTGCCGCGCCAATTTCGCTCTCGCCCTCATGTACTCCCGCTGTACACTCCGGTTCCTGCGCTCCGGACGCACCCGGCTGAAGGCCGCTCGCGACGTTTTTCAACAGCCTGTTAGGGCAACCGCTTCGTCTATTTCTGCTTCGCGGCAATTTTGTCTCCACTGAAATTAAAGGGGCCAGAGCCCTTTGCGCTATTCAGATCGTTCAAACGCCGTAGCCGGTCGCTGCATGGTCAGTAGAGTGGAACCAATAAAAAAGGCCGAACCCCGACGAGTGGCTCGGCCTTGGCGTGAATCACATTATTACTTCACTCGCTCAATTTCGGTTGGCCGCCATTTCTTCGTGAAAAACGAGTCCAGCGGGCCATACAACCGCAGGAGCGTAAACCACCCTTTCTTCGGGTCGGTCTGAATCCAGTTGCCACGCTCTACGCCATTCGGTTGCGTCGGGCCGAAATAGACTGTCGTACTGCCATCCTTGTTTGGCACCGCTGCCGGTGACGGATAGCTCTGACTGCCTGCACGCGGGTATCGCTGTGGCGTTTTCAACATGGAGCGCGTCTGGTTGTCGTACAACGTGAAGGACCAGAAATTTCCTGCAGGAATACCCTTAGGCAGAGTCACCTTGTAGGTTTTGGAGCCGTCAAACGGTCGCTTGTCGGCATCGAGGAAACCCATCAGGTATTGCGATCCCACGCCGCGTATGCGCATGATCATGCCCGGCGAATCCAGCGTATAGGCGTAGTAGAAGGCTATCCGCGAATCCAGTGTACGGGCCCCCGTAGGCGGGTAGGGAGTGAAAGAACCGTCTTTGTTGAATTCCGGCGGAGGTGTTTCGAAGTTGTAGCCACCCTCCCAAAGCATGTTGGCCCAGGACGAGTTCTCGTAATAGTTCCAATCAGGATGACGCACTGCATTGCGCCAGTTGAGCACACGTCCGGCGGCGTTACCGACATTGGCCGCATCCGTCAGAATTTTCTTCATGCGCGCGTCCGGCTTGAAGGCCTTGCCATGAACAATGCCGATCGCCGCCAACTGGCCGGCCAGTTCCACGTCGTAACTGGTTGCCGGTTCGGCCTGGACGTTTTTATTGATCATTTCGAAGAAACCATAGTCGCTCGGCGGTATCGTATTGAATGATTTACCGCTGGCATCAATGAACACCATTTCAACGGGTTTTGCATTGCGACCGAGGCGCACCCTGCCGCTCAACGCCTCGGCAATGCTCGTGCCGACTGTACCGGGCACATAGTCGTAGATCTTGAGATTCTTCTTGATATTGTCTACCGCCGGTGCGGGATCATTTTTCTCGAGAAACGCCCGTGCAGCATAGAGCACACGATTTGTTTTTGAATGCGCGACAAAGAAACCACCTTCGGGCAGCGGCCCGTCATAGCCCGGCGGCACGAGCAGGTATTTGCCACCCTCACCACGATCGGGTCCCGGTCGGCCGATATCAATGATCCAGGAAAACCACATGTCATTGATCGTGCCGAGCCCGTTTGGCGGCTGCTCCAGCACCACCGGTCCTTTGCTCAGATCGATTGTAGAAACGTAATAGACAGTATCGGCGTTCGCAGTCAAAAACAGCGAATGGGAGTCCATTAACTTGGGAAAGATAATGACCTTGTTGTTGGCGTCCTGCCCAATGCCTTTAAAACCCTTATACAGAGCGTAGGCCGACGCGCCGCGGAAACTATTGTTATAGACGTTGAGCGCGCGTGTGAAGTCGAGCGCATCACTGATCTTCCGGGCGGTTTCCGCAGTCGGTGCCCCGTCCTTGAACTCGAGCGTACCGATACTGGTATCAACCCGATCCGGTGCCGACAGAGACTGTATGGTTACCGTCGACACGTCTGCCCGCACACTCATAGCGAACAGACAAAGAACGCCGACGAAATTCACCGCGAATAATCGAAAAAATGAAGGCAATTTGGTTACTCCTCGACTAGATAGTCTGAATTATGAAAACCGCTGTTCTTGAGCGATGCTCTTGCTGACGTCCGATTACAAGAGCGTCTTTAGCCAGTTGGAAGGCAACGCCGAATGATCGACCTGCATGGTAGCCTAGCATGGTGAGTCGATGTTACAAGAACATTAGGAGTGCCCTGATCGCGAGTAGTGAGAATTGCCGTGACCGGGGTCGGACCTCCGCAACGCATTGATACGCAAATATTCTCGTGGAATATTTGAGCTCCTCAGGTGCTTGGAAGCACGATTTTTATTCCAGAAAGCACGCTCTAACAAGTGTAGGTTGAGGTCGCACGGCAATTTGCGATTTGGGATCAATGGTCGCCGTACAGTTTCGCTCCGGGAATGTTCGTCTTGACGCGCCAGACGATGTTCTGGTCCGCCTCGGTGATGTACAGATAGCCACCGCGGAAAGCGACGTTCGTCGTCAAGTAGCCTGCGTTCGGCGGGAGTGGAATGACGCCGACGATGAAGCCGATGGGATCCATGACAACGACTTCACCGGCGCCAAAGTGGGCGACGTACAGATTGCCTTTGCTGTCGACCGCGCCACCATCGGTGCCCCTGCCCCCCGCCAGTGTGCCGCCAAATACGTTGGCTCGGCCGGTGTTGATCACGCCAGGCGAGAGAACTTGCACCGCCAGAACACGTTGATTGTTGAAATCGTTGATGTAGAGCGTTTCCTCGTCAGGTGACAGTACGATACCGTTCGGAAAGGCGAGGTTGTCCGCGAGACGCGAGATCTTCTTTTCCGGTTCAGCGGATATGTAATACACACCTCCGCGCGGATTCAATGGACTGGTGCCCCACGGATCGGTGAAATAGAGGCCGCCGGTCTTGTCGAAGATCAGGTCGTTCGGACCGTGGAAGTTCTCGTTGTTGAAGTAGCGCATGTAATCGTGAACTTCACCCGTTTTGGTATCGATCCAGAACACTCCGCGCTTGCGGTCAACTCCGAACAACCGGCCATCCTTGTGAAATTTCAGTCCCTGTGGTTGCCCCTGCGTGTTGGTGGCTGTTGTGCACTCTCCGTTTGGCGTCACCTTGTGGATATCGCCGCTTTTGATGCTGACCATCCAGAGGTTGCCATCGCTGTCGAACGCAGGTCCTTCGAGAAAGTTTCCACACTGCGCGAATTTCTCAGGCTTACACTGCCCGCAGATGTCCTCCATCGTCGTGGTGCGGGACTGTCCCTGATTCGCAGCAAGACTCGCAGTAACTCCGAGCGTGCCGACGCCAAGGCACAGTAGGGCCGCGACTGCGAACCGTGTTCCAGCGTCAGCGACATTTACGGGGAATGGGTTTCGCATCTCGACCTCCACATATCGTTATTGGACTTCCATTGTATGAAAACAGGGGCGATTAAAGCGCCCGCACCGAGCGACCAAACAGGGTGGGACTTGATCCGGTTATTCTCGCGTCGCCGCCCGACGCCACGCCGGTGTTATTCTGCCGCAATTGCGCCGGCGCGCGCACCATCACTGAATCCTCTAACATCAACAGGGTCAGCGCCCTTGACTCTCAGGGGCATCACATTCGGACATTCAGGAGCAGAGAAAATGGATCTGGGACTCAAGGGTAAGAAGGCAATCGTGACGGGTGGCACTCGAGGCATTGGTGGTGCGATTGCCGAACGGCTGGCAAGTGAAGGGGCGGATGTAGCGATTTGTTCGCGGACTCCCGCGGCGGTGGAGGCAATGACGGCGGCCCTCAAGGCGCATGGAGGCAAGGTTTATGGTGAGGCGGTGGATGCCTCCGATGGCGCGGCCCTGAAAAAATTCGCGGCCAACGCGATCAGTGCGCTGGGCGGTGTGGATATTGTGGTGCACAACGTCAGCGGCTGGGGCGGGCTGGACGAGGCTGCCTGGCGCCAGACTTTCGAAGTGGACGTACTGGGTGCCGTGCGAATGATGGAAGCCACCATTGAAGGCCTGAAGGCTTCAGACAGTGGCAGCGTGGTCTTTATTACAAGTACGGCGGCCGTTGATGCATTTCGGGGACCGCGTTCCTACAATGCACTCAAGGCGGCACTTATCGCCCACGCAAACAGCTTGTCGCAGGAATACGCCAAGGATGGCGTTCGTTTCAATTGCGTATCGCCTGGCCCGATCTTTCATAAGGACGGCCCCTGGGACAACGTCAAGAAAAACGATCCCGATATGTACGAGAGTGTCCGCGCGCGCGTGCCCATGGGCCGCATGGGCAAACCAGAAGAGGTGGCGAACGCGGTGACGTTCCTGGCCAGCCCGGCGGCCTCGTTCATCACTGGCACCAACATCATCGTCGATGGAGGCTTCACGAGCCGCGTGCAGTTCTAAGCGGCGCGGAATCAAGGTCCTCTAAATAGGCTCTGAGCT
>JASFUE010000267.1:0-4536 GCA_050050435.1 Burkholderiales bacterium
GAGGCTGATACTACCGCCCTTGATGTCGCCATTTTCATCGAACCGGATTTTGCCGGTGACGCCGTCATACTCGATAGCTGCCAGCACCGGCAAATACACTTTGGGGTCGGTTGAATCCGCCTTGACGAAAGCCGCGATCAACACTTTGGTTGCATCGTAGGCGTATGGCGCATAGATCTGGATATCCTGATTGAACGTCTTCTTGTACTTTTCGTTGAAGGCGGCACCACCGGGCATCTGGTCAAGAGGCACACCTGGCGACGAAGCGTAGACACCCTCGGCGGCATCACCGGCCAGCGTCAGGAATTGTTTCGTCTGGGTACCGTCTCCGCTCAGGAAAATCGACTCCAGGCCAAGATTCTGAATTTGCTTCATCATCGGCCCGGTCTGCGAATCGAGGCAGCCGCAAAACACCAGGTCGGGATCCATGCCCTTTATCCGGGTGAGGATCGCGGTAAAGTCGGTCTTGGTCATGTCGGTGAATTCACGGGTGATGATTTCGCCACCGGCTTGCTTGGCAGCCATTTCGACCTGGTCTGCGAGACCCTTGCCATAGGCCGAGCGGTCGTCAATTACGGCGATTTTTTTCGCTTTCAGGTTTTTGACCGCATAGTCTCCCAGGACCTTTCCCTGCTGGGCATCGTTGGCCATTACCCGAAACGCCGTGTTGTAGCCCTGATGGGTGTAATCGATGTTGGTCGCCGAGGGGGATATCTGGGCAATGCCGGCATCAAAATAGATCTTCGATGCCGGGATGGTCGTCCCCGAGTTAAGGTGTCCTATGACCCCGGCAACATTCGCGTCGACCAGCTTCTGCGCCACGACCGTGCCCTTCTGGGGATTGCCTTCATCGTCTTCCGAGATCATCTCGAAACTGATTTTTTCGCCACCAATTACATGACCAGCGGCATTGGCCTCCTCGATCGCCAACCTCACCCCGTTTTCATTGTCCTTGCCCAAGTGGGCAATTGGACCGGTCAGCGGCCCCGCATGGCCGATCTTGACCACGCGAACCGATTCTCCGTTTTCATTGGTTGTGTCCTCGCTTTTGCCGCAGGCACCAACCAGCGACAGTAGTGACACCCCGATGGCAGCGACAAGTGCTTTGCGGACAGACACCGGCAAGCTTTTCATTTTCATCCTGTTATCCCCTATTCAACGAAGACGCGTGCTGACGAGCGATCCGCGGATTATCGGCCAGGCCTTCACTGACTGTCAATTTGAAGCGTAAATTCATTGAGTTGCGCAAACTTGCCATGGACCCATTGCGGCCAACAAAAAAGCCGGCAGCTAGCCGGCTTGTTCTGTCCCGTGCGGGTGCACTCAGAGCGACAAAATCCACTCCACGAGCAAGGTGGCTTCCTGCTGGGTAACAGGGTTGGGCGGCATCGGGATCGCGCCCCAGTTACCGCTGCTGCCGTTGATGACTCTCTTGACCAGTTCAGCTTCGGCGGACTTGTCGCCCTTGTACTTCTTTGCAACCTCCTTGTAAGCCGGGCCGACCAGCTTGTTGTCGATGCTATGGCAGGTCAAACAATTCTTCGACTTGGCCAGTTCCTGCGCCTTGGCAGCATCGACAGCGTGCGCCTGAGCCGTCAGCCCCATCGTCGCGGCTGCCAACAAAAAGATCATTGCCTTCTTCATTACGTTTGCCTTTCCTGACTGTTAGAGGTTTCCCAGTCCGCTATTTTAACGACGTTTCGCGAAACTGGTTTTATTTCCACACTATTGCCGGTACTGATTGGAGGAGGGCTTCCCCCGCTCCATCAATGCGCGCAATCCGGCTATATCCTGCACAGGCCTTAGGCATTTAACGCCCTCGCACAGGTAGGCGTTGACAGTACCACTGGCGCCGGGCTTGTCCAGCACCGGCGGCAATCCGGCTATGTCGACATCAAGCGCCAGCAACAAAGTAGCAGGACCCGGGACCTCCGGTAGCGCCTGGCGCCACTCGCCGAGCCGGTCCCGGTCACCGCGCAGAATGACCGTTCGGGTCGGCACCAGGGCTTCGTTCAAAGCCATGCACATGGTGGCAAACCCGCCGGGGTGACGCACCATTTGCGGCAAGAACACACGCAATGCACGGCTGGCTGAATCAAGATAACGCGGTTGGCCCAGAAGGTAACCCATGCGCAGCAGAGCCAGCGACGCAACGGCGTTTCCCGATGGTGTCGCGTTGTCGTGACCAGGCCGGGGCCGGAAAATCAGCGGCTCGTGATCGTGGCTGACAAAATCGAACCCGCCCTCCTCGACACTTTCGAACTGCTCCAGCAGCGCCTCGCTCAGGGCGCACGCGAAGTCCAGATCGGATACGCGAAACTCCGCTTGCATCATTTCCTGCAACGCCAGAACCAGGAACGCGTAGTCATCCAGATAGGCATTGAGATGGGCGCGCCCGCTCTTGTACGTTGCCAGCAATCGTTCTCCGTCAAACATGCGCCCGGCAATGAAATCGACGGCCCGACGTGCAGACTGCAGCCAGTCTTCGCGACCGAAAATACGCGCTGCGCGCGCCATCCCGCGAATCATCAGCGCGTTCCAGCTCACCAGAATTTTCTCGTCCCGGCCCGGATGTACCCGCTGTTCGCGCGCCGCCAACAACTTCCCGCGCGAACGCTGCAGAAGCTGATTTGCCTGCGTGACAGACATGCCATTCTTTGCCGCCACCGCCTCGAGCGGTTCGCTCACGTGCAAATGCCAGGCTTGGTGCTCGAAATTCGGCTTGCCATCAAGCCCGTAATGCGCATTTACTACTGCGCTCTCTTGCCGATCCAGCACTTCGCCAATCTGTTCGCGCGACCAGACATAAAAGCGACCTTCGGCACCTTCTGAGTCGGCATCGATCGACGAGTAGTAGCCACCGTCATCCGATTGCATCTCGCGCATGACCCAGCCAGCCGTGTCCTCGGCAACACGCTGGAACAAAGGCCTGTCTTGCAGCCGCCAGGCATCGGCATACAGCGCGAGCAATGGCCCGTTGTCATAGAGCATCTTTTCGAAATGCGGAATCATCCAGTGCTGATCGACGCTGTAGCGGCTGAAACCACCGCCAAGCTGGTCATTGATTCCGCCGGCGGCCATTTTCTCCAGGGTGTACAGCGCGTGGTCGCGCAAACGCGGTTCGCGCTCGCCGAAATAGAAAGAAAATTCCAGCTCGGCTGGGTGCGGAAACTTCGGCGCGCCGCCGAAGCCGCCGTTCTCACTGTCGATGGTGGCGATCAGGTCGTCGATGGCCGCACCGATGGCAGCGTCATCGAGCTCGCCGGATACGTTATCGGGCGAGGGCAGGGTTCGCTGCAGTGCTTCCAGCAACGACGTATTCTGTTCGTTGATTTGCGCCCTTTGATTGCGATAGGCGGTTGATACCCGTTCGAGCAGATCGGCAAAACCGGGCAATCCGAAACGCGCGGATTTCGGGAAATAGGTGCCGCCGAAAAACGGCTTCTGATCGGGTGTAAGAAACATCGTCAGCGGCCAGCCGCCAGGGCGTTGCGTGAGCAGCGAATGTGCGCTCTGGTAGATCTGATCGAGATCGGGACGCTCTTCCCGGTCGACCTTGATGTTGATGAACAAATCGCTCATCACCTTGGCGACTGCGGGATCTTCAAAGGATTCGTGTGCCATCACGTGGCACCAGTGACAGGCCGAATATCCGATCGACAACAGTATCGGTTTGTCCTGCGTTTGCGCCGCGCGCAATGCCTCCTCGCCCCATGGATACCAGTCAACCGGATTGTCCGCATGCTGTTGCAGGTACGGACTGGTTTCAGACCGTAGGCGATTCGCGCTCAATTCCGCACCTTACAGGCCCAGTTGGTCCCACAACTGGTCAACACGCTGTTTCACTTCCTCGTCCATGTGAATTGGACTACCCCACTGACGCGAAGTTTCTCCGGGCCATTTGTTGGTTGCATCGATCGCCCACTTCGAACCGAGGCCGGCGACCGGACTGGCAAAGTCGAGATAATCGATCGGCGTGTTTTCCACGATCAACAGATCACGCGCGGCATCGGTGCGGGTGGAGATTGCCCAGATCACGTCTTTCCAGTCGCGCGCGTTCACATCCTCGTCAACGACGATGATGGTCTTGGTATACATGAACTGCCTCAGAAAGGACCACACGCCAAACATCACCCGCTTCGGGTGCCCTGGATACTGTTTGCGCATGCTCACGACTGCTACCCGGTAAGAGCAACTTTCGGGAGGCAGGTAAAAATCGACAATCTCCGGAAACTGCTTTTGCAACAAGGGCACGAAGACTTCATTCAGAGCCACGCCGAGTACTGAAGGCTCATCGGGCGGCTTGCCCGTGTACGTCGAGTGATAAACCGGTTGCCGGCGCATGGTCATGCGCTCGATCGTGAAAACGGGAAAGGTCTCCTGCTCGTTGTAGTAACCGGTATGGTCACCGAAAGGTCCTTCGACGGCGGTTTCGTCGGGATGGATGACGCCTTCGAGCACAATTTCCGCGAATGCCGGCACGCGTAAATCAGAGCCAATACAGTTGACAAGTTCGGTGCGCGAACCACGCAGCAA
>JASFUE010000268.1:0-4527 GCA_050050435.1 Burkholderiales bacterium
AGGTGATGGGCGTGCTGCGTGACTACCACGCACAAATGGGCAACCTGATTCTTGAACACGAGGGTACGCTCGAGCGATTCACCGGTGACGGGATGATGGTCTTCTTTAATGATCCGGTCCGGGTTCCCGATCCAGCCGTGCGGGCCGTTCGCATGACACTGGCAATGCGCGAACAACTCACCGACCTGGCCTCTCAGTGGCGTAACCGTGGTTTCGATCTCGACTTTGGAGCCGGCATTGCTCAAGGCTATGCAACGATTGGAGCGATCGGATTTGAGGGTCGCTGGGATTACGGCGCCATTGGAACGGTCACCAACCTGGCGGCAAGGTTGTGTGGGGATGCCAGGCCCGGACAGATTTTGATTTCGCGCCGTGTTCTTTCTTCTGTTGCGGATCAGATCGAGGCTGAATTCATTGGTGAACTGCAGTTAAAGGGCTTCGCCAAGGAAATTTCGGCGTTCAATGTCACCGGGCTAAAGATCTAAAAAAATCCCCGCGGAGACGGCGGGGATATAAGCACTGCGGGCGCTGCTTGTTGTTGCTAGTGGGTGAGGGCGCTTGTTTGCATGAAAGCCACGTCAACCGATTTGACCGAGTCAACCGAGCAGGTTTGCTTGTAGTAACCGGTCCGGAATCCTTTCGAATACTCGTCCATGCCCATCTTTTGCTGAAAATTGATTTCGCGACCGCGCATACCGCAGGTTTCACCATCGATGTAGCCTTCTGCGCGTTCCTTCGTCCAGCCCATTTCTTCAGCCAGTTGTTTGCTCTTGTCGTTTCCAAAGTCTTTCATGCTGCCTCCGGTGTTCCTCTATCAGATCTACCCAAGAGTGTTTGCAATATTCGTTCGCACCCGGTTTTCTTGTGAATAACGCCCCGAATCTGCGTACCCGTTTTCCGGGATCCTGCGAGGCCACTCAAAAACCGTCATATAAAACAATATATTGAGACGACTTTGTCCCGATTGGCACGATGGGATCCCGTTCAGGAGAAATGGGTAGCGCGATGAATCCTGTCGCCGGGGGCCGACGGTTTGGCAGTCCGAACGTCGAATTCCTAACGAATGCTGTTGAGCTTCGGTCAATGCCATCGGGAAGCGGCGAACTTTGTACGTGCCGGTAATCGAGCCGGCCTGGAAGCGGTCTTGGGAGCAAAAAAACTGGCATTGTTTGTGCGAGATAAACCCTGCCGATCAGCGACCTGGCGATGCCGGGTCCTGTGAGGCAGCGTATCGATGATCCGCGATTACGTTGATGTCCGTAACAAACGAGGTTAACGATGACGGAAATTAATCCCGGCACACCATGTTTTCTCGTGCGGGTAGATGACAATCCCGATTGGATCGGCCGGGTGGTATCAGTAGTTGGCCGTGTTTACGATCCTGACGAGCCAGGGGCGGACTGGTACCGCATATTCTCGGCGTGGCTGGAGGATGCCTTCCCGGAAAGTGATGTATTGGTCCTTCGGGAAAACCTTTGCCCCATCATTCCTCCTGTGATCCTGCCCGGGATCGAAGCCGAAGCCTGACAGCGCGCCACGTTGCGCGAAAACGCATTCGCGGGACGCGCCGAATGGCGGCAACAGGTGCTTTGCCAAGTCGTCTGGCGCAGAGAAAAGCGGTGAGTGACTCGTATCCACCGAGATCACGCAGCCAAATCCGTAGTCGCTTTTGCCGTTAACCAGTGTTGTGTTTACGGGCGCCAATCGTTCATCATTATCATGTGCGCGATGGATGGCTTGAGAAAGATCCAATAAATTAAATCCGCTTTTGCCGGTACGGTGTCCCGATACATTAGCGTCAGAGAGAAGCGGCCGAGAAAGGATGGAGGATGAAGCATCTGCTGGTTGCAGTCGTTATCGGCATGACCGCAATGTGTTTTGCCGCACCGGCGCGCGCCGATTTGGTCAACGGCGATATCTTGATGGAATGGGCGAAGGAATACCGCCGGGTACAAGCTGGTGCCGGGGATTCGCTCAGTCTGGTGCTCGTCCGGCGCTTTCAAGTCTACGTCACGGGTATTTATGACGCACACCAAACACTTCTATACCCGTTGGCCAACGACAAGATTTTCTGCGCTCCGAAAAATGCGACAGTGAATCAGCTATCCAAAGCGGTTCTCCGCTTTCTCGATGGACACCCGGAGCGCAAGCATGAAGCGGGCAGCATACTGGTGGCAGCGGCGCTGGCTGATACCTTTCCCTGCGAGCGATCGACTGAATAGCTGATCTACTGTGCGCCTTGGCGAAAACTGGCGACGTCAAACTTTACTTGATCGCTGTAGCATCAAACTTGCCTCATTTGTCCTGAATCATCACCGGGTCCTGTCCTTCCCATTTGATTGAATCGGCCTGACTCCGGCCGCCCGGCGGTTGAGGTTCAATAAAGTCACTCGTATGCCCCCGGGCCGTCGTAGAGGCGCCAGGACGCAGCAACGACAACCCCCGCCTGACCTTCTTTTGTCGGCCATCGATCCTGAAGTCGATTGCCGCCTAGTTTGTAAGCGATTTGTAAGTCGCGCAGTGCTAACCTCATGACGCGCGAATATCCCGCCGTATAAGGCTTGAACGGCTACAGCGTCATTCATGAATCATTTGGTCTGCACATCCTTGCGTTCAAGGACACGCCATAAGGCGATATTCGCGGTTATAGAACCCCCTTCAATCAATCAAATGGGAGAGAGATATGGGCAGGTTCGTTGCGGCAGAAGTCAAAAGTGTGGGTCAGTACATTCGCATTCTTCTAGCCGTTGTGACGGCGGTCACCTCAATTGTGATCGCGCCGCTTGCGGTGAGTGCAGATGACGAACAGGTCTACCTTGTCGAGTATGCGAAGTTCAAACCCGGCAAGGCACCCGAAGCGCTTCGCATCATCCACGAGCACTTCCATCGAGTAGACGCAGCGATAGGACGAAAGGTCTTGCCGTTCGATTATGTAACCGGAGAGTGGGATCACATCGTCTATTTTCCTTACGACAATGCGCGAATGGAAACCATCCCGCCGGGTAGTGAGTGGATGAAGGCGCTTGCAGCACAGGAGGGCGGTATGGATAAAGCTCAGAAACTTTGGCAACAATTCTGGTCGCTCGTCGCGAACAGAAAAACGGAGATTGCACGGTTGCCGCGCGCCTTTGCACCTTAAAGGCAAGCACCTATGCAATAGGCAGAAAGACGGGCCGCTCCTCGCCGCCGCTTTTAACCTAGTGCGGCGGCGAGGTGGTGCCTTCCTTCCAGTTGGGCGGGCCCAGTTCGATCCAGCCGTAGTTTGATTTCAGACATTCCCTCACGTTTTCGGCATCTTTGCCTTCCCACGAGAAATAACCCGTGGAGGGATAAAACCGCTGAATTTGTTGCGGATACTTTGTTTCGCAGTCAACGAGCGCGTCGATGTGCTTTTGCGGAAGGTCGGCCATGCTGGTGGTCTTCGGTGCCGGCGCGCCGAGCATCGTGCATCCCGCAAACAGGAGGGCAAACAGGGCGACAAAGCAGGGAATCAGTTTCATTTGTTGTTCCTTGGCGATTCATCCGCAAGCATGGCAACGTGGTGATAATAGCCAATCTGCGGCCGCCCGGGGGATAAACTATTGCCTTGTATTGCCTTGCGCATACAGATACTCGATCGCCTGGCGCAGTGGCTTGTAGACCTCCTCGAATATTGCCGGCTTCGGCTTTTCTCGCTGGTACAGTGCCTGATTGATCCTCCCCAGCCCCTGCTTCGCTTCCTGCACCGGGATTTCGAGTTTATCGCAGGTCAGCCAGTGCCGCGCAGTTCGCAATTCACTGAGTGCGTCGCCATCGCGATCGCCTTGCAGCACCGCCTCGCTTCTCGAAACCGCTTCTGCGGCCGCGTTGGTATACGCATTATCCGGAAGTTGTCCGATGGCCGTTTGCAGCAGCGGAAACCAGCCCAGCATCAGCTTGTAGTTCTCGCTGGCTTTTGAATCTACCGCCGCGTCGATCAGTTTCGTCGTCCTGGCTGCCGAACCGCGAGATGAGGCGAGTTGCAGCGCGGCATTGGCGTTGGCGAGGTCCAGGGCGGCATCGGGCAGCTTGTCCTCGGAAAGCGCCTTGTCCGCCTTCGCCGCCATGGCAGCACTCAGTGACAGCTCTTCGAGTATGACCGCCTTGACCCGGGCTTCCGGGCAGTATTCACCCGCGACCGGGCCCGTTTGCGCATCGGTCTGCGCGGTAGTGGGAGCAGCCAGTGCGTATACCGGCGCGAGAAGGAACAACAAGAAAAGAGCGACGGTGACTTGGTGTTTCATGATGGTCTTCCTCTTTTGCGCAAACAGGGTTGTGAGCTGCATCGCGCGCGATTTGTGCGCTTGCCTACAACGAGTCGTCAATATGGATGCCCGCATCCTTTGTCGACCTGCTAGTCCGCAGTTCGTTCACGACGCGATCTTGGCGGGCGATGCTGCAATTCATAGCGGCCTGGCCGGGGACCTGAACCTGGTTGTAACAAATATTTCATGGATGAGGTGCAAACTGGGCTTTTACACTTTCCCGTAACCCCAATTCCGGCTTCGC
>JASFUE010000269.1:0-4515 GCA_050050435.1 Burkholderiales bacterium
CACCGAAAGACCGAGCGCGCGCATGCGGTTCACACCCCATGCCTTGGCACCGATTTCCTCGCGCGTCAACGTACTCGTGCCATCGACTGCGCAGACCGCCGTTCGCGCGGATGTACTGTTGTCGCTAATGGTCAACCCGGCTCTCCGAGAAGCAAGCTCACTCTATCGTCGCCGTCTCTATCGTAACGGTGCCTGCGTTGCCGTCAACGGTAACGGTATCGCCGTTGCTGATCCGTTGCGCGGCATTGTCCACCGACGCTACCGCGGGAATACCAAGCTCGCGGGAAACAATCGCTGCGTGTGAAACGGTTGAACCGGTTTCAACTACTACCGCGCCAGCAACCATGAACAACGGTCCCCATGTCGAATCGGTGGTAACCGCGACGATCACTTCACCGGGTTCGAGTTCGCTGTCTACGTCCAGCGAGGTGATGACACGCGCTCGCCCCGTATGCCGACCCGGTGATACCCCGATGCCGGTGAGCCGTTTGCCAGCCGGGGCCGTGTCTTTGCCTTTACTGCTTCCTCGATCCCTGAAAGCAGACAGAGGCGGCAGCTTTCCTTCAAATATGAACGGTGGCTCCTTGCTGATCAGCAGATCGAGCAAGGCCCACCTTTGCGCAATCAGCCCGGAATAGGCCGTGGGATTGGCGACGAACCCGTCAGCCTCGTCATTTGTCACCATGAGCACGTCCTCCCACCGCGACACCAGCCCGCTTCTCAACATCCGAAGGCCGAGCTCGCGTAACACTGTACGCGCTTCATCGTTCAACCGGGCGTTGAGGACCTTGCTTCGTTCCCGCGCGGCCAGGTAGTTGCCGGCGGAATTCGCTGCCATAACGAACTGGTCCCGCGCTACGGCATTGTCCGCCAGCCGACTGGCGATGGTAGTAATCGCCATGTCGTGCTCCGCTGCCAGTCTCGCCGTGCGCGCGCTGGGCGCCGATGAATCAGGCGCTAACCGGGTACGCTCGAGCATGCGCAGCGCAATCTCCGGCTCGGTGCGATAACACGGAGAGCGGAATTCCCACACGTCGGGGCCGAGGAAACCCCAACGCTCGATGAACGTATCCCATTGTTCGAGAAAGGACCTTGCTTCTGGCGTGTCACTGGCACGCAACCGATCCAGCAACCCGTCAACCCCCTGGTCAAACTCGGCAGTGACCGACGGCGATGACTTCACGTGACGGGAAAGTTCCCACAAATCATATGATGGTCCCGCCGAATCGACATCGCCGACACCCGCCGTGATCGACACGGCGAGGTCCCCGGCATCGACAGTCCGGGAGAGCTGCGCGATGGTGCCCGTGAGTACATTACCGCCATGAAGATTGAGCACATGGCGTTTCAGCAGGCGTCGGGCCTCATCAATGAGGGAGCGCAAATGTTGCAGCATCTGCGCGCCGGTAAGCGTCGAAAAATCCGGCCGTCGCGCCAGAAGCGCCTCAAGGTGAAGACGGTCAGCATCCGTTTCTGCTTTCGGATCGTTGTCACCAAGTGACGCCAGCCATGCACCGACCTGACTACTGCGCTCGGTGTTCTCGTCACGGGGGTCAGCACGGTAGGGAGGTGCATCGGAACTCTCACCGAAAAATGACGCATCGATCGCCTCGGGCGTCATACCCGGGATGCGAACACCGATCACGCGGTTAACCGATACATTGATATAGACGTAACCCCCGAAACAGCCGATGACATCACCTTGCCCAACCGGCCGAAATTCATCTGCCGTAAACACGCCCATCTCGTATAGCGCCTCGCGGAATCCGGCTTCCCACCCGAGCAGGCCGAAGGTGGTCCACGCGAGCGGGGTAGTTGCCTGAGCCCACACTTCACCGACGTTCGCTCGCGTGTACACGGGAAAACGCGTGCTTGGCTCGTCATCACAGACCCAGATCTTGTCGGTCATGGCACTCCCTCCAGTCGGTCGCAAATTCTTACCTATGTAATATCAATAGCCCATACTCTGCGGGACAATCTTGACCCATCTCAAATCAAATGACATCCGCTTAGGTGAACATCCACCCATGAATATTTCAGGATTACCCGGTACGCGTGGCCGCAAGCGCGTTTACCTGATGCGCCATGGTGAAGTCCGTTACCAGCGCCCCGATGGACAAACGGTCTTCTCGACCGACGTTGAATTAAGCGACGAAGGCCTCGAGCAGGCGCGGCAAATACACGGATTGCTCGCCGACGTGCCATTTGACCTTGCCGCCCACACCGGACTCACGCGCACCCGGCAAACAGCGAACCTTGTGCTGGGCGCTCGCAAGATTCCGCTGCAGGAGATTAATGCACTTCGCGAAATCAGCGTCGGCTCCATCGGCGAACTCAGCGACGATCGCATCGATGCTGAATTTACCTATGGAGTTGAACGCGCCGCTGAACCCGGAGCCACATTTCTCGGCGGCGAGAGTTTTTCTGATTTTCAGGATCGTATCGTGCCGGCATTCGAGACCTTCCTGCGCCGCCCGGACTGGACGACGGCTCTGCTGGTAGGACACGGTGGCACCAACGCTGTGATACTCGGGTGGGTAACCCGCGGTGGGCTTGCCGGGTTATCTGCCTTCGAGCAGGACGCGGGCTGCGTCAACATCATCGACGCCGATATCATCGATGGCGAAATCGTCCGTCGCATGATCCGCGCACTCAACCTCACACCCTACAATTTGACGAAGCATGAGCATTATCTGACTGTTGCAGAGCGCATCGTTGCCGGGCACCGCAAGACGCGCGATCGCTGAATAACGCAGCACCACTTGATTGGCGCTCAACGAGCGGCTGTTGCCAGTCCCGTTATCGCGCCAGGATTCTGGCGCGAAGCCGCGACGAAATGTAGTCGGCCGACATCACCATTACCAGAATAACAATTACACAGGTTGCAGTGTCTTCGTACTGGAATAATTTCAGGCTGCTGTAAAGCTCGAAGCCGATGCCACCAGCTCCGACCATCCCAAGGATCGTGGCAGCGCGAAGATTCACTTCCAGCCGGTATAGCGTTGCGGCAATCCAGGCCGGCAGTGCCTGGGGCAGGACCGCAAACACGATCACCTGCAATGGACGCGCACCCGTCGCCCGTAATGCTTCCACCGGTCCCGGATCCGCTTCTTCAATAGCTTCAGCGAAAAACTTTCCAAGCATACCGGCACCGTGAACAGTCAACGCCATGACACCAGCAAACGGCCCGAGCCCGACCGCCGCGACAAAAATCAGCGCAAATATCAACTCATTGATTCCTCGCGACAGATTGAATACCTGCCGTGCTGCATGGAACATCAGCAGACTCGGTGTCAGATTTCGCGCAGCAAAAAAACACAACGGCAGCGCCAGCAGCACGGCAAGCAATGTGCCCCAAATGGCAATTTGAATCGTCTCGACAACCGGCTTTATCAAACGCTCCATGAAACCCCAGTTTGGCGGGAACATGCGTGCGACGAAATC
This sequence comes from Burkholderiales bacterium, assembly GCA_050050435.1. Classification (GTDB taxonomy): domain Bacteria; phylum Pseudomonadota; class Gammaproteobacteria; order Burkholderiales; family Eutrophovitaceae; genus SG8-40. The sequence continues at coordinate 3,445 of JASFUE010000269.1, forward strand.
ACCAATCCAGGGTAATCCCCTGATCAGCTCGGCAAGCGACAGATTCAGGTCGCGCATGCTCCACGCCAGCGCTGCGCCGAGTGCCATCATGATCACGATCCAGAAAAGCCATTGCCTGGTACCCCAAGGCCTTCCAACGATAAATTTCACTGTCTTTGTTGCCATGGCATCGTCTCGTTTTTCTATTCGGGTGCCGGCACTTGTGCCGCCGGTTGTGATCTTTCCGCAAGCCCCGGATATATACGCCCCAGGGCCTGCTCGTCGAGCGCAGCCGGAACGCCTTCGAACACAACCCGGCCGGCGTGAATGCCGACAATCCGATCGGCAAACTCCATCGCATAACCTACTTGATGCAAATTACACAGAACCGCGATTCCGAGTTCGCGCGAGGCGCGCTTGAGGTCACCGAGCACCAGGCGCGCACTTTTCGGATCAAGACTTGCTACCGGCTCATCGGCGAGAATCGCTCGGGGTTCCTGTGCCAGGGCGCGAGCAATGCCGACGCGTTGCTGCTGTCCGCCAGAGAGCCGGTCAGCCCGGGTCCACGCCCGATCTTCGAGCTCGACACGTCTGAGACAATCGAGCGCAATTTGCATGTCTTCGTCACGAAACAATTGCAATAGCGACATCCATTGCGGCATTCTCGACAAACGGCCTGCAAGCACATTCTTCAACACGGACAAGCGCGGCACCAGATTGTGATCCTGGAAAATCATTCCGATTTGCGAACGCAGTCGCCGCAGACCGGCACGCCTTCCTGGTGTTCGTTCATTGGCGATTCGAATCTCGCCGCCGCTTGGCTCGATCAGCCGATTGACGCAGCGAAGCAGGGTCGACTTCCCGGCGCCCGAAGGCCCCAGAACAACCAGCATCTCCCCGGCGGCGACCTGCAAGCTCACATCGACCAGCGCAACGAGGTCTCCGTATCTTTTGGAAAGACCACGGACTTCAATCATTGCATCGACTTGAGATCGAGATTGAGCAGCTTCGCAGTTTCACGTATGACGTCGTAGTCGGAGTCTTTTGCCGGCACCCACTGTTTGATTGTGGACTTGGGGCCCCACGGCACAT
>JASFUE010000270.1:0-4459 GCA_050050435.1 Burkholderiales bacterium
TGTCGTCTCCGTGCGGCGTCATCGTACCGGTATCCGCGCTATCCAACCGGGTTGTATTGTCTGATTCACTCGCCGCGGGTGTGGCGGCATTCAGCTCGGCCAGACATGCGCGCAGGTCATCGGCGAACTGATGCGCGTTCTGATAACGCGCATCGGCATCTTTTTGCAGCGCTTTCGCCACGACCAGGTCCAGCATCGGTGGCACCTGGCGATTGATGTAGCTGGGAGGCACCGGCTGCAGGTTGACCACGTTGTACATGACTTCGGACGGATCGCAGCCAGCGTACAGCTTCGAGCCGGTGAGCATTTCGTAGAGCACCGTGCCTAGAGAAAAGATATCCGAGCGATGATCAGTTGGCCGGCCGGATACCTGTTCAGGGGACATGTAGCGTGGTGTGCCAAGCATGACGCCGGTTTGCGTTTTCAACTCCGACTGGCGTACCCGCGCAATGCCGAAATCCATCAATTTGACCCGATCCTTGTCGATGATCATGATGTTCGGGGGTTTGATGTCACGGTGCACCACGCCACGATCGTGCGCAAATGCCAGCGCATCGGCGACCTGTGCCGCAATGTCCAGCGTTTCCGGGACGCTGAAACGCTGTTCCCCGGCACGCGTTCCAAGGTCCACGCCTTCGAGCATTTCCATGGCCATGTACACCATTTCACCTTCACGCCCGACGTCGTAGATAGTGACGATGCCAGGATGTGACAGGCGTCCGGCTGCCCTGGCTTCCTGATTGAAGCGCGCTTCGTATTCCTTGCGGTCTTCTTCGTCAACCGGGATGAAGATGGTCTTGACCGCCAGTGGCCGGTCCAGGACCGGGTCCTCGGCCTTGTAAACGATGCCCATCGCACCGCGACCCAACTCGTCGAGAATCCGGTAACGTCCCAGCTGCCTGATCGTCTTGTCCGTCTTGTCCGTCTTGCCCGCCTTGCCCGCTTTGTCCGCCATGAGATTAGTTTCCGCCGTAGACCAGTTCACGCAGACGTTGCGTGAAGCCAGCTCGTCTTGAGCTCATGATGCTGTCGTGTTGACGCTCCCTGATGATCAGAGCACCGCCGAGCAATCCGGCAACGATGACTCCGCCGAGCGCAAACACGACTTTGCGACGCGTGGCCGCGCCATTGCTGTCGCACACGAACAGCTCGTGGGTGCGCACCTGGGCGTCGGTGAAAATGCCGGCTCGCTTGAGCTCCCGAGCCCGCTGCGGATTGGCATCTGCAAGCGCGTCGGCGAATGCCCGCGACATCGTTACGTCCCGCGTCCCACCGAACTGGGCAATGGAGGCTGCGACACTGATCGCATCACCAATCAGCCCTGGATGGTCAGTATCATCGGGAGTGAGCTGAATTGGCCCATGGTTGATTCCCACCGACAGGGTGATGCCGATCTCCGCAAGGCACTTGCAGCGCCTGGCGATATCGAGCGCGGTCTCGGGGCTTCGCAATACCGCGATCGCCATTCCGTCCGCTGCGTCCAGTGTGATTCTCTGGTGTACCGGCATTGCCTGCAGGGCAACGGCGACTGCCGATTCAAGTTGGGAGCGCAGACGCGCCTGTTCGGCGACCGATCGCCTGTTATAGTCGGCGATCCGGATGAATACCACGCTGGCCAGCGAGGGCAGTGACTCGGGATTGTTCACGACGGAGGCTGTGCCTGTTTCAGGGATCCGGAAGGCTTGTGATTTTCAGCCCTCAACACTGGCAAACAACGTGCCTGCGGGCAGCGCAATTCGCGCTATTCAGCCCGCTGAGAGGATGGCTTATAGTCGCTGTTGCCGGAGAGTCGATTCGGTAGCTGCAGAGAACCAAGCGGACGGAGGGTATCAATATGATGGATTACGGCATGGGTTGGGGATTTGGCTGGTTCGGAATGATCCTTGTCTGGGTGGTGCCACTGATTCTGATTTTGGTCGGGATCAAGTACCTATTATCAGACGGCAGGTTTGGTACCGGACACACAACGAGCGAGCACCAGCCTCAGCCGAAAAGTGCGTTGAAAGTTCTCGAGGAGCGTTACGCCAGAGGTGAAATTGATCGCGACGAGTTCCAGCAAAAGCGCGACGACATCCTCGAAAAGTGAATCGCATCCAACACGCAAACCTTAACTGACGAGGAGGGGAGTAATGTCGACCCGAGGAGCGAAAACGGGGAAATGGGTGGGAATCATGATGATCGTTCTTGGCGTCATTATTCTGGTGGTGTCCCTTGGCATGCTCCGTCCCGGTTACCACGGCCTTGGCTCGCACGCAATGTTTGACCAGGGTACGTTCGGTCACGGTATGTTCGGTCACCCATACAATCGATTTGGCCATCCCATGATGGGGGACGGACCAATGAGGGGCGCCTGGATGGGGTCATACGGAATGGGGTCGTACGGAATGCCTTATCCCGGCGCGATGATGGGTACCGGCATGATGCCGGGCCTGCAGGCGATGCAAGGACTGGATTTGACGCAGGAGCAGCAAGCACGCATCGAAGCGGTCCAGGTGCAGATTCGCGAACAACTCTGGCGTCTTCTCGAAAGTCTGCGTGCAGAGAACGAAAAGCTGCAAACACTTTTGCTTGGCGGCAGTATCGATGCAGGTGCCCTGATGAAGCAATACGAGCAGTGCGCAGGACTCAGGCGTCAGGTTTTCGAGCTTGACGTAAAAGGCCGGCAACTCGTCGATGAAATCCTGACCGATGACCAGCGCAGGCAATGGCACCGATGGCAGCGCGATTACCTGCAGCAGTGAGGAATCTGCAGCGACGTGTTAACTGACTTGTCGGCCAAAATGCAATGACAACAACAGCCGGACCTGGTTATCAGAATCCGGACAATGGGAGATGAGGTGAAATGCGATTGAAAGACAAGGTGGCGCTGATTACCGGCGCCGCATCGGGAATGGGTGAAAGCGCAGCGCAGGTCTTTGCCAGGGAAGGCGCAAAGGTCGTCGTCGCTGACATTCTGGAAGACGAAGGCAACAAGGTCGTATCCGGGATTGTCCAGTCAGGCGGTGAAGCCTTCTTTATCAAGCTGGACGTAACCAGCGAGGAGCAGTGGCAAAGCGCGGTCGACGCCACGCTATCGCGTTTCGGCAAGCTGGATATCCTGATAAATAACGCCGGACTCAGCGGTGCTGTGCCCGATCGCCTGGACGTTGCGTATTTTGACAAGCTCATGGCAGTCAATGCCCGCGGTAATTTTCTCGGTATGAAATACGTTATCCCGCCGATGCAGAACGCCGGTGGCGGCTCCATCGTTAATATGTCTTCGATGTCGGGCATTGTTGGTCAGGAATTCGTGCACATGGGTTACAACGGTGCCAAGGGCGCGATACGCCTGATGACGAAATCTGCCGCGGTCCAGTTCGGAAAAGACGGCATACGGGTGAACTCGGTCCACCCTGGCTTGATGCCGCCGATGCGCACCTCGGCTACGTCTGCTGATCCCAAGCTGCGCGAGAAGGTAATTGAAACAATTCCGTTGCGCCGCGCAGGGCGCGTCGAGGAGGCGGCTTATGCCTTGTTGTTCCTTGCGTCTGATGAAGCCTCCTATATCACCGGTGCGGAACTGGCTGTCGATGGAGGTGCTGTGGCGGCGTAATGCTCTGAGCGCGGGCGATCGATATCGGGCGGCGCTTTATCGCAAGTTGTTTTGCCGGCACCTTGATGCGGGAATGCCAGTGGCATCAAAATACAGCCAGATGGCGAACTGTCCTTGCAACAGCTCGATCGGCTATGAGCGGCCATGAAATTAAATCGGTCATCGCGTTGACGATTCGCATTGCCGGTGGCAGATTGGCAATATTGACGCACTTCTTGCCGGAGCCGCCATGAAGCAGACGCTTTACGACATTCTTGGAGTAGCGCGGGACGCCTCATTTGAAGACATCGAGGTGGCCTATTCCAAACGTTTCGAAGTGCTCAAAGCCGAGACCAGTTGGGATTCGAACAGGCTGGTGATGCTCAACGAAGCGAGAGAAGTGTTATCCGATGCCGCGCGTCGCGCAGCCTACGATGCGTCGCTCGATGCCCCGCCACCGCCCAGAGGAGCGCGACGTCAACAGTCGCGAATCGACGATCAACCGCGCTCCAACTCGAAATGGATTTTCGCTGGCGTGATATTGCTGGTGCTTGTGATCTGGTCTGCGACGCGCGACGAGGAGGAGAGCAACGGAACCGGACCCGGCGTCTCTTCTGACCAGGCTGGTGCCGAATCGGCTGGTGCTGATCAGGGCGGGTTGGAAGCTGACGCCGACAGCGCCGACGAATCGGTTGTCGTGCTGGGAGGCAGCGATGCTGCTGACGTGGTTGACGATGAAACGATCAGCGAAGTCGAGGCAGCCACTGCGTCGGCCCCTATCGAAGCGGGCGCGGCGAGTGCGCCGGTTGAATCAACGGGCACGACCGCGCCGCCTCAGGTTACAGCGTCAACAGGGGCAAGCACCAATACGGGAATTATCGGGAACTG
>JASFUE010000271.1:0-4444 GCA_050050435.1 Burkholderiales bacterium
CCAGGAAATCTGGGATGACCTTCTGGAACGGCAGGGCGACGATGCGCCAACCCAGGACGAAGTCGTCCAGCTACTGATCCACCTGGACGAGCAGGGCATTCTGGCATATGAGTCAACGCCAGTGGTGGGATCGCTGGCGCGGCGCAGGGACGAGCGCTTGCGTCGCAAGCGCAAAGCCATGCTGAATCCGTTTGCATTTCGTGTTCCGCTCGGCAACCCCAGCGCACTACTGAAACGTGTCGAATGGATAGCGGCACCACTGGCGAGCATCCATATCGTCTGGATCTGGTTTCTGCTGGTTGGCGTCGCGCTGCTGGCCGCGTTTACGAACTGGCCTGCCCTGAAGGCGTTCGGGCTTGCTAACCTTGGCACACCGCATTACCTGATTCTCATCTGGATCAGCTTCCCGTTTATCAAGGCGCTGCATGAGCTGGCGCATGCCCTGTTGGTGACCAAATGGGGCGGAGAGGTTCGGGAGTTCGGCTTCACGCTGTTTCTTCTCATTCCGGCGCCATATGTCGATGCCTCGGATGCCGCGAGCTTTCGTCATCGTAGTCAGCGCGTATTCGTCAGTGCCGCGGGCATTATTGCCGAACTGGCACTGGCTAGCCTCGCTCTGTTGATCTGGCTCAATGTTCAACCGGGTCTGGTTCATGATCTTGCGTTCGTGACCATGTTCATCGCAAGCGTGTCGACACTGCTTTTCAATGGCAATCCGCTTCTGCCTTTTGATGCCTACTACATCCTCGGCGACCTGATTGACGTTCCGAATCTGAGTTCGAGAAGCAAGAAATACTGGAACAATATCCTGCGGAAACTCGTTGTCGGTGCGCATGGAACGGTACCCGACTACGTTGCGCCGGGTGAGAAAAAGTGGCTTTTTGCCTACTTCCCTTTATCGATGTGCTACCGGGTGCTGATCTTCGGCGCCATCATCGTTTGGGTCGGATCCAAATCACTTCTGCTCGGAGTCGCCGCGGCAACCTTTGTTGCTTTTGCTTTCATATTGTTGCCGCTGTTGCGAACGCTCAAGGATGTGTTCGCGACCGCGCGTTCGATAGGCGGTCGCGCAAGATCATGGGTCGCGATGGGTGGCGTCTCTGCCATTGTGTTCTTCGTTACTTGCGTGATCCCTCTGCCGAATAGCACCCTGGCGTATGGAGTGGTGTGGTTGCCCGAGAAGGCCAAAGTGCGTGCAAAAACCGGAGGCTTCGTCAACGAGGTGCTGGTGCGCAACGGCGAGTATGTGGAAGCGGGCAGAGTGCTGGTGGTTCTCCAGGATCCGGAGCTGATGGTGCGGCGGGATGGACTTGAAAACCAGCTCAGGCGAGCAGTGACGCGACGCTATTCGGCTATTGCATCAGACCCGGAGAGCGTACGCAAGCTCGAAGAAGAAATTGAACGATTGCATGCGGACGTGCAACGGGAAAATGAAAAAATCCGCAACCTGGAAATTCGCAGTGGCGTTTCCGGCCGCTTGATCATGCCACGGCAAGAAGACATTGTCGGGACATTTGTTCGCCAGGGAAGCACACTTGGCTACGTATTCGAGGCCGAGATCGTTTCCGTTCGTGCAGCTGTACCCGAGTACGACGCCGCCCTTATCCGGGAGGATACAAAAGGTATTGCTGTGCGTATTTCGGACCGGCCAGAGCAGGTTCTAGCCGCGAGGCTGGTTCGCGATTTGCCCGCGGCGACACGGGAACTGCCAAGCATGGCGCTTGGCGATCGTGCTGGCGGGCATTACGTCACCGATCCGGCCGACACGGATGGTATTCGTACCGTGGAACCCGTTGTCCTGTTTGACGTCGCCGTTACGGACAGATACTTCGAGCGGGCAGGTGGGCGCGCCTGGGTGAAATTCGAGCACAGCGCGATGCCGTTGGCCAGTCAGTGGTATCGACGCGCGCGGCAGGTATTCCTGCAACGTTTTAATCCGGTGAGCTGACATGACTGAACAGGCGAAAACTGTCCCGAAGTGGTGTCGCTGCCATGCGAAGCGATTCCAGTCGTTTTGGACCTGGAGCCGGCGTAATTGATATGCGAATGAAAACAAACTCGCTTCCTGCGCCGGGAATCGTCTTCGGCGCCTATCCGGAGCGTCGCCCGGCAGAAAACGGGTCGCCAGGTCGCCAGGCGTCTCTGTTGCCGGCATTCTTGCGACGCAATCCTGCGAACCAGTTTGCCTCTGATGTCGAACGTGCACAGCAGCGACGCAAAGAAATTGTCAATTCATCGCAAGCCGATTTCGAACAGCTACTCGTGAGATTGCGTGCGCAGATGTCACGCGATGGCCTGGCGGATCATCATGTTTCCGAATCGTTCGCTTTGGCCTCATGCATGATCCAGAGAACACTTGGCATCGTGCCATTTGACACACAACTTCTGGCGGCAAGAACCATGCTGGACAACCGCCTCGCCGAGATGGCAACTGGTGAAGGTAAGACCCTTGCAGCCGGCATCTGTGCGGCTACCGCCGCACTTGCGGGAATTCCGGTGCATGTCATGACTTCGAACGACTATCTCGTTGCGCGTGATGCCGAGCTACTTCGCCCAATGTACGACGCGCTCGGGTTGCGAGTGAACTTCGTCACGCAACAGATGCAAGTAGATCAGCGCCGGAACGCCTATCGCGCTGACGTGACTTATTGCACTGCCAAGGAGCTTGTCTTCGATTATTTGCGTGACACGATGATCAAGAGAGGGGCCCGCAGTGATTTGCATTTCAGAATTGCTCGCATGACTGCGCTAACCGGGCCGTCAGTTTCCCCTGTATTGCGAGGCCTGTGCATGGCAATCATCGACGAGGCGGACAGCATTCTGATAGACGAGGCCCGTGTACCGTTGATTCTCGCAGTAAAGCCCGAAGCCCCCGCTCAGCATGGGCAGCACGCGCGAGCCTTGCACATCGCCAGGTCGCTCAAGGAATTCGTGGACTATCGACTCGATCTCAACCGCATGGCGGCAACCTTGACCGAGGCCGGGCGCGCCAAAATCGAGCAACTCGCGCTCGGTGCAGAACGGCTGGGACGAAACCGTATACATCGTGATGATCTTGTTTGCCAGGCGCTCGCCGCACTGCGTATTTATCAGCGCGACAGGCATTATATTCTTGAACATGGTTCTGTCGTCATTATTGACGAGATGACTGGTCGGGTGGCGCCCGGTCGCGTCTGGTCGCGTGGCCTGCATCAACTTATCGAGTGCAAGGAAGGTTGTCAGTCTACCGAAGAACAGGTGACTTCCGCGCAAATTACTTACCAGCGGTTTTTCAGGAAATACCTGCGCCTTGGCGGCATGAGCGGAACGCTGCGCGAAGCGCGCGACGAGTTGTCCGCTGTGTATGGGCTGGATGTCGTATCGGTGCCGTTGCAGCGGACAAATTGCCGTCAGGTGCTGCCGACCATTGTATTTTCGGACAGGAATGCGCAGGTCCGGGCAGTTGTTGCCGAGGTGCAGCGGCTGCAGCAAAGAGGACAACCGGTGCTGATCGGCACTGATTCGGTCGAGGCTTCCGAGCACGTTTCGGCTTGCCTTGCGGCAAGTGGCATCAAGCATACCGTCCTTAATGCGCGGCAGGACCAGCACGAAGCCGAAATTGTCGCCAACGCCGGTACCGTGGGCCAGGTAACAGTGGCTACCAATATGGCTGGACGCGGCACCGACATTCCACTTGGCCCCGGGGCTGCGGAGCGGGGAGGTTTACACGTGATCAGTTGCCAGCTCAACAATTCCAGGCGTATCGATCGCCAGTTGATCGGGCGCTGTGCCCGGCAGGGTGATCCAGGTAGTGCGCAAACTTTTCTGAGCCTGGATCAGTCGCTTCTGGAAAAGACAGTTCCAGGTTGGTTGCGTGCTCTCGTGTTCCGCGCCGAGGCGGTGACCACACCGCAGTGGTTGATCAGGATTATCGTCGGTTTTTCACAGATGCTGGAAGAGAACCGGCAACGGACGCAGCGGCGCGATCTGCTTGCTCAGGACCTGTCGCTCGATCAGAAACTTGAAACCATCGACGGATTCGAATGAGGGAACAAGGCCGAATGAAGAAAACAAGAATAATTTTCGCTATCGTCGCCTGCTGTATCAGCTTCAGGTGCTGGGGCGATCGGCCGCTTATTTGCCTGATTCAGCCCGACAGCGAAGCCGAAGTTGGCAGTCCGGTCGTCGGGGTCGTTGAATCGATCCGCGTCGAACGCGGGGACAGGGTGCGCAAAGGTCAGATTCTTGCGAAATTGCGATCGCGTGTCGAGGCGGCTTCATTGGGAGTTGCCAGGACCCGGGCAGAGGCTGATGCAGACGTGAAGGCGGCGCGGGCCAGTTATTTGTATCTGAAGCGTGAGTTTGACCGTGCAAAAGATCTGTACGAACAGAAATTTATTTCCAAAGCGGCACTGGAAAAGTCGCGGGCCGAGATGGAGGTCGCTGCGGAGAAGCTGGCTCAGGC
>JASFUE010000272.1:0-4440 GCA_050050435.1 Burkholderiales bacterium
GCTGTGTGGCGGTGGATGTCACTGCCCGTCGAGCGGCCCGACTATCCAGCACTGAAACGCTGGTTCGAAACCTTGAGCGAGCGCCCCTGCTACCAGAAAGCAGTGATGAAGCCACTGTCGTGAAATCGCCGCAAACCCTGGCAGCATGGGGAATATGACTGACAGCAGTTCTGGCAACGCCAGTTCTGAATCGACCGGTTTTGATAGAACCGATCTTGATAGAAGCGGCCAGTTACAAAAATCAGTTCCACAAAAAAGCGAGAGGAGATCGAGTTTATGAAGTTTGCGTCACGACTGTTCACTGCAATGCTGGGGGTCTTCCTTCTGGCGGCATCCACCGCTCACGCGGCAACCGTCGTGATCGGCTACGTGAACCATTCTTCTTATGAGGTCACGGCCCAGGTATACCGGATCGTTCTGGAACGTTCCGGCTATAACGTCGCCATGAAGCAAGGCCCGGCCAGCGTAATGCTGCCGATGCTCGCGAATGGCGATCTGGATCTTTTCGTGGCTGCCACCCTGCCCGACACCGACTCGGAGGAATGGTCGGAGTACGGCGAAAACCTGTCACTGGTCTCCCCGGTTTATACCGACGCGAAACTGTTCTGGGCGGTTCCGGCATATGTTCCAGCCGACTCGGTGAGCAGTGTGGCCGATCTGGCGAAACCCGACGTCGCGGCAAAAATGGTGAAAACCATACGCGGACCCGGATCCAACACGCGCTTGATGATTCGCTCGACACAGTTGATGGACGCCTACGCGTTGTCACAGGCCGGATACGAACTGGCACCCGGCACAACGAAGGACTGGGTTGATCTATTCAACGATAACATGGAGGCGAAAAACTGGTTCGTTATGCCACTATGGCAGCCGCAATATCTCAACAAGGTGGCGAAACTACGCATACTGAAAGAGCCGGAAAACATACTCGGCGCAACTGAAACAGCCTGGCTGGTTGCCAACAAGGCATCTGCGCGCGGGTTTGCCGAGCATATTTTCGCGATGCTGCAACGAATGGAATTCACGGTGAAAAACATAACCGACCTTGACTACACGGTTAACGTCGAAGGAACTGACCCGCGGGAAACAGCGCACCGCTGGATGGCGAATCATCCTTACACGGTTGAATACTGGATCACGCCCGACTAGCCTTGATCACCCCGTCACCAAACGATCAATGAACTTGCCCTCCGCGCCTGATATCAATGACGTGAAAAGCGACTGGCGTTCGCGCGGTTTCAGTTGCGAGGTGTGGACCGATGCACCTGGCCAGGTATGGGCTGATTTCGTTCACGATGTCGATGAACTGGTCATGGTCATCGACGGCGAAGTCGAGTTCGAGTTCAACGGCAGCGCACTGCGCCCGCATACGGGTGAGGAATTGATGATCCCCGCCGGCGCCCCACATACGGTACGCAATGTCGGCCAGACGACAAGTCGCTGGCTGTTCGGCTATCGCCGCTAACTACGGTGGATCGGGCAACGGAGCCGTTGCCCGCGGCGTCACGAACCTGTCTGTTTCTTCGGACCAGTGTAATGCTCTGGATGGCGTTTCAGAACCACGATGCTGTCCGGCGCGTAGGCGTGACATGAACCGATCAACGCCGGTTTCTCGGTTGCATCAGTGCGCTTGTCGCGCTCGACCCTGTCGGCATAAATCGTCTGGAATGCAGTCGTCGCGACCGGGCCGAGCAATTCGACCAGGTGCGTGCAGCCCTGGGTACCTCCCAGGAGCTGCCGGGTTTTCTGCGTCCAGCCCTGCTTGATCGCGAGTCCCTTCAGGCGCTTGAAGTTCGGCGTAATGTCGCCGCAAATGTTGTAAGGACCCCACACGCTTCTCGCTTCGACATCGACGACATTCATGTCGATATCGACAGTAAGCCTGATCCACATCTCGTGAATCGGCTCGCCTGGCTTGACCAGGCCACGATCCATGTTGTGAAAATCAATACTCTTGGTATCCACCAGAACACCTTCGATGTCGTAAAGACCATCGTCCCTGCGGAAACCGTTGCATTGAATCCTGCGCGTATGAATCGGCTGGCGTGGAGCCGGACTCGGCAATGGACTCTCGTTCACGCTGCTGCCTTTCGTTGTTCAATCCGGTCGAGCACCTGTCGCTTTTCCTCGTTTGTCATTTCAAGCCAGTTGGCGATTTCGTCCATGCTGCGCATGCAGCCAAAGCACAACCCCGTCGCGGAATCGATCTGGCACACGTTCACGCACGGCGATTCGACCGGGTGCGGGTTCGCCCCGTCGTCACCCTTTGATCTGTTTGACACGGTCAATCGCGAACCGCCTCAAGCCGCCTTGCGCCGTTTCATCGCCAGTGCACGTCCGGCGCGCGACACGGTCGGCCGGTCGAGATAGCTGCAGATAAATTCGGCGGCATCGAGCAAGGCATTCATATCGACACCGGTCTCTATTCCCATGCCGTCGAGCATGTAGAGCACGTCTTCGCTGGCGACATTGCCGGTGGCCCCCGGGGAATAGGGGCATCCCCCCAGCCCGGCAACGGAGCTGTCGAAGGTGGACATCCCCATTTCCAGGGAGGCCAGGATATTTGCAATGGCTTGCCCGTAGGTATCGTGAAAATGCCCGCCGAGTTTTTCGATGGGGACGTGGGTGCAGACCGCTGCGATCAGGCGTTGTGTTTTCGCCGGCGTTCCGGTGCCCACGGTATCGCCCAGCGAGATCGCGTAACAGCCCATGTCCCACAGCCGCTCCACTACTTCGGCGACCTGCGTCGGCTTGACCTCGCCCTCATAAGGACAGCCGAGCACGACCGAGATATAACCGCGCACCCGTAGCCCCGCATCGATCGCCGCCCGGCACACTTCTTCCTGGCGCACCAGTGATTCGGCAATCGAGCAATTGGTGTTTTTCTGCGAGAAAGTCTCTGTGGCCGCCGCGAAACCCGCAATTTCGGTCGCACCCGCGGCAATCGCTGCCTCCAGCCCTTTGAGATTCGGCACCAGCACCGGATAGGACACCCCCTCGCGGCGATGGATGCGTGCCATCACATCGCCGGTATCGGCCATTTGCGGGACCCACTTGGGCGAGACGAAGCTGCCAGCCTCGATGGTTGGCAAGCCGGCGGCTGTGAGCCGGTCAATCAGCTCGACCCTGATTTCAGTCGGCACCGTCGTCTTCTCGTTCTGCAAACCGTCACGTGGGCCGACTTCGACCATGGTGACGCGATCAGGATATTTCATTTCTGCTCTTCCTCCATTGCCAGCAGTTGCGCGCCTTCGGCAACCTGTTCACCGGCTGAAAAGTATATCCGGGCTATACGCCCGCCATGCGGCGCGGCGATGGTGTGCTCCATCTTCATTGCCTCGACAATCATCAACGCCTGTCCCTTGATCACAGACTGTCCCTCTTCGACCAGCACCCGGGTCACACTGCCCGGCAGTGGCGAGACCAGCAAACCACCTGGCTCTTCGTCTTCAACGCGACCAGCTTGTTCGAGCTCGAGCCGATGGCAGGCACCGAAAGCGAATACGCTCAGCATCTGCGGCTCGCGCACAACGGTTGCAGTCACCCGCACGCCATCGAGGTCGGCAACGATACGATTGTCACCGTCGCTTTCGCCGCGCACCTGCATCCGGCCACCCGGCAGTTCGAGCAGGAATCCGTCGGCGCGATAGTGCGCCACCACGATGATGCGTTGCCCGTTGTCGAGCAGCACGAAACTGTGATGGTTGTCCTCGTTGAGGCGCCAGCCGTCGCTTCGGTTCCATGGTGAGTAGCGATCGGTGCCCTGATCGGCAAGCTCTCTGGCGCGTTCACTTTCACGCAACAGCTCCGAGAGCACGCCAAGCGCCAGCACCGTGTCCGGCGCGGGCTGCGGCTCGGGGAACAAGGCTTCGCGGTGACGTTCGATCAGTCCCGTTTCGAGCCGCGCCGGGTCGTCACCGGCGCCGGCAAATGCCGGCAATGAAGTCAGGCCAAGCAAAAATCCGATATTGTTTCTCAACCCGGTGAGTTCGAATTCAGCGAGTGCGCCGCGCAACCGGCGCAGCGCGGAAGCGCGGTCGATATCCCAGACAATGACCTTGGCGATCATCGGATCATAGTTGATGCCGATTTCATCCCCTTCCCGCACACCACTATCGACGCGAACATGCGCCGATTCGGCTGGCTGACGCAGGTGATTGATGGTGCCGGTGGACGGCATGAAATCGCGATCCGGGTCTTCGGCATACACGCGCGCCTCAAAGGCGTGGCCGCGATGCGATAGCGCTGACTGCGTCAGCGGCAGGTTTTCTCCTGCAGCCACTCGTAACTGCCATTCGACCAGGTCGGTGCCGGTAATCAATTCGGTCACCGGATGCTCGACCTGCAACCGGGTATTCATTTCCATGAAGTAGAACCGGCCTTTGGCATCGACGATGAACTCGACAGTGCCTGCGCCAACGTAGCCAACGGCCGGTTCTA
>JASFUE010000273.1:0-4436 GCA_050050435.1 Burkholderiales bacterium
AATACCCGCAAACCCAATCGGGAAATGCCGACTGCATTCCGGGATACCGGTTTTCAAACCCGATGTCGTTGACGGTTTAGAATTGCCCTGCGCAAGCAATCCAGCGATTGGGCTCCGGTAACGCAAGACGGGGCTCATGTCAGCCGGCGACTTGCAGGCAGTGATCGCACCTTCGCACACAAACAACATGAATAATCAAAGACAAACAGGCCGCGGCCGCTGGCTTTCATGGTCTCACGCATTGCTGCTGATATTGCTGGCAGCAGTCATGCCCTGTGACGCGGTTTTTGCCCAGGAGGACGCGGCTGATGCGGCGCAAACGCCGGTGAGCGTTGATGAAACATCAGCCACCGAAATGCCGGCCGAATCCTCCGCGACCTCACCGGGCGAACCTGCACAAAGCGCCGACGAAGCCACCGTAGACAAAGATGCCGGGAAGCCGGAAGAAGCCGACCCATGGGCGCTTTTCTTTCCGCCGCCGGACTCGAGATACGACTGGATCAAGCTCACATCGGGCGAATGGCTCAAGGGTGAAATCAAGGGTCTGTACAACTACGAGCTCGAATTCGAAAGCGACGAACTCGACGATTTGAAATTCGACTGGGAGGACGTTGCGATCATTCGCTCGGCCGGACTCCAGGCCGTGGGATACGAAGCTTCTTCCGAAGACCGGAGACCAGTAACCGTTTATGGACAACTGACCCTGATCGGCGAGACAGCAACGATTGGCAGTGGCCCTGATGCCACCGTCCTGCGCCGCGACCAGATTATTACGATCGCGAAAGGCACAAGAAAAGAGGTGGACCTGTGGTCGGGCGAAATTTCGCTTGGCGCCAACTTCCAGCGCGGCAACTCGAATTTGTCTACCTCCAACATTTACCTGCTGGCGCGCAGACGCTCTTCAATAACCCGTTTTCATTTCGACTACCGCGGCAACTTCAGCAAGACCGAAGGTATCGAAACGTCCAACAATCATCGCGCCAACCTCTGGTTCGATACGTTCCGGACATCACGCCTGTACTGGCGGGTTGTCTTCGTGGAATATTTCCGGGACCGGTTCCAGAACGTCCAGAACCAGGTCACCGTCGGTACAGGTATCGGTTACGACATCATCCGTACCCCGCGAACCGAGTGGGATGTGTCAGCCGGCGTAGGCGCGCTGTACAAGCAAGCAGTATCAGTCGAAGCAAACGAGGACTCCGCCAACACCGCGCCGTCCTTGACCCTGGGCACAAATTTCGATATCGAACTGACGAGCCGGCTGGATTACCTGCTTAACTACCGGGCGCAGATCACCGACGAGGAGAATGGCGCATACATCTCCCATTTTGTGACAACGCTGTCTTCCGACCTCGTCGGTGAGCTCGATCTGGATCTGACTTTTGTCTGGGACTACACGGCGAAGCCCCGCCCGGCGGCCGATGGCACGGTGCCGAAGAAAAACGACTACGGCATGACCATCGCCATCAGCTACGATTTCTGAGAAGCTGACTGTTTGCGTCAACGGGAGAGGCCTTGCCTTCCCTTGACAGGAAAATTCCTCGACACTGACCTCGAACGGTCAAAAAAACGGGCCGCAGATTCTCGCTATTGCCCGGTAACCCGGAGGCAGGTCGGCATTAACAGGTGGAAAAACCATGAGCTGGAAACCGGAAATAGATGAGCTGAAAAAGCGCCAGCAGTTTGCGCAGAAGATGGGAGGCGAAGAGAAAGTCGCGCGTCACAGGAATGCCGGCAAGCTCACCGTGCGCGAACGCATCGATGCGTTTCTCGATCCCGGCAGTTTTCGTGAATTGGGATCGGCAGCAGGGGCAGCGGCCTACGATGACGACGGCAACCTGGTTGATCTGGTGCCGGCGAATCACGTGTTCGGGCGCGGGCAGATTGCAGGGCGCCCTGTCGTCATCGGCGCCGACGACTTCACCGTGCGCGGCGGAGCCAATGAAGGTGGCGTATATGCCAAGCTCATCATGGGCGAGCGCATGGCGCGGGAACTGCAGATACCCATGATTCGGCTCGTCGACGGCACTGGCGGAGGCGGCTCGGTCAAGACCATCGAGACCAGTGGCAGGACCTACGTGCCGGCGATGCCTGGCTGGCATGTCGTGATCGAAAACATGGGCATTATTCCCGTGGTGGGGCTCGCCTTGGGTTCGGTTGCCGGGTTGGGTGCTGCTCGCGTTGCCCACAGCCATTATTCGTTAATGGTGCGCGGAACCTCACAGATGTTCGCGGCGGGACCGCCGGTGGTTGCCCGCATCGGACAGGAAGTCGACAAGGAGCAACTCGGCGGCAGCGCGATACACACGCGCAACGGCAGCGTTGACGACGAGGTTGCAAGCGAGGCCGAAGCATTCGAACGCACGCGGCGCTTTCTGTCCTATTTGCCATCGAGTATCTACGAACTGCCGCAGCGTTCACAAAGCAGCGACGATCCGAAGCGCGCCGATGAAAGCTTGCTTGGCATCGTTCCGAAAGATGCCCGCAAGGTCTACAAGATGCGCCACATTATTGATGCGGTCGCCGACACGAATTCCTGGTTTGAAATCGGAAAACGCTGGGGGCGTTCCATCATCACGGGATTTGCGCGCCTCGACGGCTGGCCGGTCGCCGTGATTGCCAGTGATCCGTATCACTACGCCGGTGCGTGGACAGCGAAAGCCTCCGAGAAAATCACACGCTTTGTCGATCTCGCACAGACATTTCATCTGCCGGTTGTCCATCTTGCCGACATTCCCGGGTTCCAGATTGGCGTCGAAGCCGAGCAAGCCGCCACCATCCGCTACGGCGTTCGCGCGATGGCCGCGATTGAACAGTCCACGGTTCCGTGGTGCACGATCCTGGTACGGCGCGCCTTTGGCGTCGCCGGAGCCGCACATCAGCCGAGTGGCCGGTTTTGCATGCGCTATGCATGGCCGTCAGGAGAGTGGGGATCACTGCCAATCGCTGGCGGACTGGAAGCGGCCTACAAGTCAGAGCTGGAACAAGCGGACAATCGCGCCGCAAAACTGGCCGAGATCGAGGACAGACTGAAAAATCTGACGTCGCCGTTTCGAACCGCGGAAACGTTTCTGGTTGAGGAAATCATCGATCCACGGCAGACTCGCCCACTGTTGTGCGAGTTTGCGAATCTTGCCGCACCATTGCGCACAACCGGGCCGAGTACATTCACGATGCGCCCGTAACCTGGCGTAAATAATCTGAACCGGAATCTCTGGCGCTCGATCAAAGAAAGCGCTCACCGCGGAGGCCGCCGAGGACGCAGAGGAAATGCCTCACAATGCTATTAATTTAGCGAACACTTCTGAATTACTTATGAATATCGAATCCACAGTCTCCGGCACAGTCATTCGGGTATTCGTTCAACCGGGTGACGAAGTCCGGATTGATCAGGAAGTCGCCATCATCGAATCGATGAAAATGGAAATTCCCGTCGTCGCCGAAATCGCCGGCACCGTCGATGAAGTCCTCGTACAGGAGGGCGATACCATCGAAGAAGGAGAAATGCTGGTATCGCTTAAAATTACCTGAAGTCGCAAGCGTTCAGTCGCGCGCGGCGTTCAAGATGCGCCGCAAAACCACTTCGATTTGTGCCACTTCGCGATCAGCGATGTGGTCCTCGAACAGTTCCTTGATCGCGGCTGAATAGATCGGCCACATTTTTCGACGCATTGCCTTGCCTTTGGCAGTGATGACTGCGAATGCGCCGCGGCGGTCGGCTTCGGAGCGCACGCGCTCCACCAATTCGGCAGACTCGAGGCGATCCACCAGCCGTGTGAGGTTGCTGCGCGACAAAACCGTCAGATCAGCCAGCTCGCTCATACGCCGGCGGCTGTCAGAAGCGCGCTCCAGGGCCCACAACACGTCATACCAAAGGAGCGGCGGCAAGCCGGCTTCCGAGAGCCTGGCCTCGATTTTGGAGACCACGACAGCGTGCGTGGTCAGAAACAATGGCCATACCGAACCCCCTGAATTACTGTCTTTTTTTGTCACGATCTTCCTTTCATCCGAAATTATAGTTGCATTTGCAATCAATAACCAGTTAGCATGTAGTTGCATTTGCAACTATTGTATTTTTAACCAACTGTAAAAGGAGATCGATATGAGCCGCACAATCAACCGTGAATCATTGCTTCGCAAACTGCTCTCCGACGCGCGTCCAACCGTCGTCGAAGCGTTGCCCGAACGATATTTCGCCGACAGGCACCTGCCCGGTGCGATCAACTTGCCGCACGACAAGGTCGATGAACTTGCACCGCGCCTGCTGCCTGACAAAGGCGCCGAGATCGTTGTCTACTGCTCCAATCTGCAGTGCCAGAACTCGGGCATCGCAGCGCATCGACTCACTGCGCTGGGATACACGAACGTTGCGGTGTACCGCGACGGCAAGCAGGACTGGGAAACCGCGGGTCTGCCATTGGAATCAGGCAAGGGAA
>JASFUE010000274.1:0-4428 GCA_050050435.1 Burkholderiales bacterium
AATTGGGGCCACTATTTGCTGATTGATGGGTGGGACAACACGTCCGCAGGGCTTGGTGCGGCGCAGGCTAACGCTGCACAAAGCGCAGGGTTGCGCCGGCGGCAATGTGTCCGGATTGCCTTACGGCAACCGGCCATCCCTCGCATCGCTCGGCACGGCCAACACTGCGTGTCGGCGTCCTGCGCGAGCAGTGCTCGCTGGTCGAACCAGTTGCTTCGTCCACGCACCGCACTGCGCCAATAAAAATACCCCACTCGGGGGGTATTTTTATTGGCGGAGAGGGTGGGATTCGAACCCACGTGCCGGGAAAACCCGACCATCTGATTTCGAGTCAGCGCCGTTATGGCCACTTCGGTACCTCTCCGGAAAGGCGTAGTATTTTACCAGCCTCATCGAGGAAACGTGGGCACGGATCTTTCGTTGAAATATCGTATGCCGAAACGCGCAGCGGCCTGGGGCCGCCAGTTACGTTCAGTGGCCATGGTTTCGGTCACGGCTCTTCTGATCATGCTACCGGCAATTGATCCGGGCAACATGATCAAGCGTCCGCTATTGCCTCCCGCCATCACCGGCGAACTGGTGGTGGTTTCCCGAAACGCTCCAACCACACGGTTTATCGGTCCCGACGGCACCTATGCCGGCTTCGAGCAGGACATGCTCGAACTGTTTGCCAAGGAAACCAACCTGCAGCTGAACGTCATCGCCAGTCCGCGATTCTCCGAGATTATTCCTTCTGTCAATAACCGCGTTGCCCATCTCGCCGCCGCGGGCCTGAGCGTAACCGACGAGCGCGAGCAAAACCTCAGTTTCGGTCCCAAGTACATGTCGGTGCGCAAGACTGTGGCATACAACACCGACAAACGCCGGCCACGCAAACTCGAAGACCTCGTTGGCAAGCGCGGTGGAGTATTGCGCGGGTCCAGCAGCGCAGCGGCGCTACGCGGCCAGGCGGAAAACATTCCGGGCCTGAAATGGAAGGAATTCAACGAGCCCGACGTAGACACATTGCTCGACCTGCTCGCGGAAGGGGAGCTCGACTACGTTGTCGCCGACTCCAATGTGGTTGAACTGACACGTAACTTCTACGCCAACGTCAGTGCGGCATTCTCGTTCGGCGAAGCCGAGTCAATCGCCTGGGCAATGCCAAAGGATGCCGATCCGCAACTGGTCAACCAGGTCAACGAATTCTTTGATGGCATCGAGCGCGACGGAACACTGCGCATTCTGATCGACCGCTACTTCGGCCATGTCAAACGGCTGAATCAGCTCGACATCGTCGCCTTCCTGTCGCGCCGTGAAACCGTGTTGCCGCAATATGCCCCCACATTCAAGCAGGCGCAGGACCTGACCGGCATCGACTGGCGGTTGCTGGCCGCGCTCGGCTTCCAGGAATCGCACTGGCGTCCACTGGCCACCAGCCCCACCGGTGTGCGTGGGTTGATGATGCTGACGTCGGCCACGGCAGATGATCTGGGCGTGCGCAACCGGCTCGATCCGCATGAAAGCATTCTCGCCGCCGGGCGCTATTTCCTGTCGATCAAGGAACGACTGCCTGCCAGCATTACCGAACCGGACCGTACCTGGATGACACTGGCCTCATACAACGTAGGCCTCGGGCACTTGAGGGATGCGCGCATACTCGCCAAGCGCAAGAAACTGAACCCGGACAAATGGGTGGATGTGCGCCGGGTGCTGCCGTTGCTGGCGCGCTCGGAATACTACAAAACACTGAAGTACGGGTTTGCCCGCGGCGGCGAGGCGGTGATCCTCACCGAGAACGTGCGCAACTACTACGACATCCTGCTGCGCTACGAAGAGCCACACACGATCAACATGGATGCGCTGACCGCTGACGCCACGCCAATGGACTAGGCCGCGGGCCCATTGAGTCCGGCATCAACGCGCCGGTTCGATCGCCTCCAACCCGCCCATGTAAGGCTGCAGCGCAGAAGGCACTTCCACCGATCCATCTTTGCGCTGATAGTTCTAGTTCCGACGTCACGCGCAAAGCGCATGAGTCTTCACTGAAACATCAACGCGCAGGCTCAATCGCCTCCAGTCCGCCCATGTAGGGCTGAAGAGAGGCGGGAATATCCACCCCGCCGTCTGCGCGTTGATAGTTTTCTAACACAGCAATCAAGGTTCGCCCCACCGCGAGGCCGGAGCCGTTGAGCGTATGCGCCAGTTCCGGTTTGCCTTTGTCGTTGCGAAAACGCGCCTGCATGCGCCGCGCCTGGAATGCCTCGAAATTACTGCACGAGGAGATTTCCCGGTAGGTGTCCTGCGCCGGCAACCAGACTTCGATGTCATAGGTTTTGGCAGCGGAAAATCCCATGTCACCAGCGCACAGGGTCACTACCCGGTAAGGCAGATCGAGCCGCTGCAAAATGGTTTCCGCATGCCCGGTCAGTTCCTCGAGCGCCTGGTAAGAGTCTTCCGGCCGGGTCACCTGCACCAGCTCCACCTTGTCGAACTGGTGCTGTCGAACCATGCCGCGCGTATCCTTGCCGTAGGAACCCGCTTCCGAACGGAAACACGGCGTATGACATACGAATTTCAGTGGCAGCCTGTCGGCCGGCAGGATCTCGTCGCGAACGATGTTGGTCACCGGCACTTCTGCAGTCGGTATCAGATAGAACTTGCTGCCATCGGCATGCGGCACGGCAAACAGGTCCTCCTCGAACTTGGGCAACTGCCCGGTCCCGCGCAGCGAATCGGCATTGACCATGTACGGCGCGTAGACCTCGGTATAACCATGCTCGCCGGCATGCACGTCGAGCATGAATTGCGCAATCGCCCGGTGCAGGCGTGCAATGGCACCCGTGAGCAGCACGAAACGCGAACCGGTAATCTTGACCGCGGCCTCGAAATCCATCATCCCGAGCGACTCACCGATATCGACGTGATCCTTCGCCGTGAATGAAAAACGGCGCGGCTCTCCGAAGCGGCGTATTTCCACATTGTCTTCTTCGGACTTGCCCGCCGGCACCGTTTCATGCGGGAGATTGGGAACGGACAGCAACAGCGTTTCCATCTCATCGCGCAAGCCATCGAGTTCTTCCTGATTCTTCTTCAGCTCCGTGGCGAATGCATTCACTTGCGCCATCAGCGACTCGGCCTTTTCCTGATCCTTGTTGCGCTTGGCCTCGCCGATCTGCTTGGACAACGCATTGCGTTGCGCCTGCAGTGACTCGGTGGCTGACTGCAACGCCTTGCGCCGCTCTTCGAGCTTGCGAAAACCGTCTACATCGAGTTTGAAGCCGCCACGCGCGGCAAGGCGATCTGCAACGACATCGAGCTCGTTGCGAAGCAGTTGTACATCAAGCATCAGCTTTCTTTCTTGTCTTTCGTTGTATCCGGTTCGGGAGCGCTGCGCCGGGCCTGGCGATCGAGCTCGCGCAAGTGCGCCAGCTTTTCGCCGATCTTGTTTTCCAGGCCTCGCGGTGTCGGGCGATAAAACACCGGCGCGTCGAGTCCTTCCGGAAAATAATTCTCACCGGCGGCGTACGCTTCCGGTTCATCGTGCGCGTAGCGATACGCATGGCCGTAACCCAGCTCTTTCATCAACCGCGTCGGCGCATTGCGCAAATGCACCGGCACCGGTCTGGACTGATCCGACTGAACCAAGGCGCGGGCCTCATTATAGGCAAGATACACGGCGTTGCTCTTGGCGGCACACGCCAGATACACCACCGCTTCGGCCAATGCCAGTTCCCCTTCCGGCGAACCCAGCCGTTCATAGGTGGCGCATGCATCCAGCGTAATCGTCAGTGCACGTGGATCGGCCAGCCCGATATCCTCGCTGGCCATGCGCACCATGCGCCTGCCCAGGTAAAGCGGATCAGCGCCACCGTCCAGCATGCGCACCAACCAGTACAGCGCGGCATCGGGTGAAGACCCGCGCACCGACTTGTGCAGCGCCGAGATCTGGTCGTAGAAAGCATCGCCGCCCTTGTCGAAGCGGCGCAGGTTCTGCGCCAGTGTGCGCTGGACGAAACCATCGTCGACCTCGGTCAGGCCTTCGGTCAGCGCCGCCGTGCACACGACTTCGAGCATGTTGAGCAACCGTCGCGCATCACCATCGGCGGCAGCAATGATGAGATCGTTCGCCGCCCGTGCGAAGCCGATGTTTTCGGCAATGTGCTTGCGCCCGCGCTCGAGCAACTCGCCCAGTTCGACGGTCGAGAGCGGCTTGAGCACGTAGACCGCGGCGCGCGACAACAATGCGCTGTTGACTTCGAACGACGGATTCTCGGTGGTGGCACCGATGAAAGTGAGCAGGCCGCGCTCGACAAATGGCAGAAACGCATCCTGCTGCGCCTTGTTGAAGCGATGCACTTCATCGACAAACAGAATGGTGCGCCGTCCCGACTGTTGCAGCGTCGCTTCGGCGCGCGCCACCGCTTCGCGAATGTCTTTCACGCCCGC
>JASFUE010000275.1:0-4421 GCA_050050435.1 Burkholderiales bacterium
GTATTCCCTGTTGCCTCAGGCGCTGGCACAAAATGAACTCGTAGGCGGCAATGCGCTGGTCGAGACCGGTACGTTCGCTGCCATCCTTTCCGGCACTTTGCTTGCCGGTATCCTCGTTTCTCTGCCGCACGGTATTCTCTGGGTGATCGTACTGATCATGGTTGTCAGCCTGATCGGGTTTGCTGCCAGCATGTGGATTCCGCGCTTGCCCGCAGCAACGCCGGAATTGCGGCTGAACTGGAATATCTTTACCGAAATCTGGAGCAATCTGGGACTGGCTGCGAAAAACCGCGCCGTTTTTCATTCAATCCTCGGGGTGTCATGGTTCTGGTTCTACGGCGCGCTGTTTCTGTCGCAGTTTCCCGATTACAGCCGTATTTCACTCGGTGGCAGCGAACAGGTCGTCACTCTTTTGCTCGCGCTGTTTTCCATCGGCGTGGCAACCGGGTCGTTGCTGTGCGAGCGCTTGTCCGGTCACAAGGTGGAAGTAGGTCTGGTGCCATTTGGCTCGATTGGCCTGAGTGTGTTCGCGATCGACCTGTTCTTTGCCACACCGGGCAGTGTCAGCGGCAGCGGTGTCGGTGCGGTCGAGTTTGTCATGCGCGAAGGCAGCTGGCGTATCGTTCTCGACCTGTTTCTGATCGGCGTATTCGGCGGGTTTTACATCGTTCCGCTGTTTGCAATGATACAAATGCGCAGCGAGCCGAAGCACCGCTCACGCATCATCGCAGCCAACAACATCCTCAATGCGCTGTTCATGGTGCTGGCTGCAGGCCTGGCTGTGCTGGCGCTGTCAAATGGTGTCAGCGTGCCGCAACTGTTGCTGCTGACCGGCGTTATCAACATCGCGGTGGCCGCCTACATCTATTCGCTGGTCCCGGAATTCCTGTTGCGCTTTCTCGACTGGCTGCTGGTGCATGCCGTATTCCGGCTTCGCATCAAGGGCGTTCATCATCTTCCGGAGAGTGGACCGGCGTTGCTCGTTTGTAATCATCAAAGCTTTGCCGACGCACTGGTGGTTCAGGCTGCATGTCATCGGCCCATCCGCTTTCTGATGTATTACACGATCTTCAATGTCCCGGTTCTGAACTTCATTTTCCGTTCAATGAAGGCAATTCCCGTGGCGCCAGCCAAACTGGATCCGCAGATACTGAAGAAAGCCTACGACGACGTCGAGACTGCGCTGCGCGATGGGCAACTCGTGTGCATTTTTCCGGAGGGTCAGCTGACCCTGGACGGCAAGATCGGCGAGTTCCGATCCGGCATCAGTCGTATCCTCGAACGCACACCGGTGCCGGTCATACCGATGGCGTTATCCGGTCTGTGGAAAAGCACATTCTCGAAAAATCCCGCTCGCAGCCGCCTGCCGCGACTGCTCCCGGCTGTGTATCTGAATATTGGCGAGCCGGTCTCGCCCCAGCAAGTCACACCGGAAGAATTGCGCGAGACGGTCATCGCCCTGCAGGCTGAACGGATTTGAGCGCAAGCTGGCTGTTCGTGGCTGTGCCCGCAGCAATGGCGGGCAAGCAAGGCAACTAATTAGCGGCCCTTGAACTCCGGCTTTCGTTTGGCATGGAAGGCAGTGACGCCTTCACGGAAATCTTCGGAACTGCGCAAGCGGCTGTAGGCATGACCTTCGAGTTCGATTGCCGTGGCGAGCGTGGCATCTTCACTGTCGTTGAGCAGTTTCTTCGCAGTGCGCTGCGCCAGCGGCGCGAATTGCAACAGTTCTTCAACCAGTGCGTCGGTCGTTTTTTCCAGTTCGTTGTCGGCAACACACTCGGTGACAATGCCCCACTCGTATGCCTGCTTGCCGGTGATGCGGCGCGAGCGCATCACGATGTCCTTGGTACGGGTAATGCCGATCATCTTCTGCAGCCTTGCCGAACCACCGGAGCCGGGGATCTGCCCCAGTTTCTGCTCGGGCAGGGCGTAGCGCGTCGTCTCTGAGGCGATTCGGAAATCGCAGGCGAGCGAGATTTCGAAGCCGACACCAAAACAATAACCTCGGCCCGCAGCGATGACCGGTTTCTCACAGCGCGTGGGCGCAGCGATGTTCCACGCCAGTTTTGACACGGTCTCCGGGCTGGCTTCGAGAAACCCCTTGATGTCGCCGCCACTGGAAAAATGTTCTCCTTCGGCGCGCAAGACGATGACGCGCACGCCACTGTGGGCATCGAGTGCTTCGAAGGCGCAGCGCAACTGGTCGCGCTGTGGCATCGAGACCACGTTCAGCGGTGGCCGGTCGAGAACGATGTCGGCGCGCTGGCGTTTTTCATCGACTTCGATCCGAAAACCATCCAGGTCATCCAGCAGGGTCAGGGCAGGGTGTGTGAGCTTGCTCATTCAACTATCCTTTATCGACAACAACGCTTGCTCAAAAAGTATTACATATTGTCTTTGCCGGGCACGCACACCCGGCGCGAGAACCGGTGCTCAGGTGCTGTCTTCGTCATATTCCCGGGCCACCAGTTTGCGGCGCAGGATCTTGCCTACCGGTGACTTGGGAATGTCCCGAACGAACACGTATTCGCGCGGGCGCTTGAAGCCGGGCAACTCCGAGGACCTGCAATATTCATCGAGGCTTGCGGCATCGGCTCGAATCGAAGTCGGTGAACTCGGTGCCTTGCGTTTGACAAAGGCAACCACTTTCTGTCCCCAGCGTTCATCCGGCAATCCGGCAACAGCCACTTCGTCGATGGTCTCGTGCAATGACAACAGCGATTCGATTTCCACCGGTGAAATGTTTTCGCCACCTGAGATGATCATGTCGTCTACGCGGCCGGTGACGAACAGCTCGCCATCCTTGTCGAGGTAACCGGTATCCCCGGTGAAATACCAGCCTTGCCTGAGTGCCTTGGCGTCAGCGTCAGGGCGATTCCAGTAGCCTTCGAATGCTTCATCGCTGGACAGGTCTGCAACGATCTGGCCTTCCTCTCCGGCTGCGGCCAGGTCATCCGCTGTTTTCGCATTGAGCCGTACCACGCGCACGCGCGAATTCAGTCCCGCTTTTCCGGCGCTGCCCGGTTTTTCCGGTGCCCGCGGGTTGACAGTGAAGGTATATATTTCCGATGAGCCATAGTGGTTGACGAACAGATCAGGGCAGAACGCACCATCGAGCCGGCGCAGCAGATCCGCCGACATCGGCGCGCCGGCAAACCCCAGGCGCCTTACCGAGTCGATATTGCTGTCGCGAAACGTTTCGTGCGCGAGAAGATCGTGATACAGCGTCGGTACGAGATACAGGTGGGAGATTTTCTCGCGGCCGATGAGTTTGAGCGCTTCGCCGGCGTCAAAGCGTGGCATGCATACAAAGCAGCCATCGAGCAACGCCATCGACAACAACGAGCGCACACCCATGGTGTGATACAGCGGCATGACGCCGAGGGTGTGCTCGCCGGGAGCGTACTGGTTCTGGGCGATATGCGCCAATGCGGCGGCACGCTCGACACGATGCCGGCGCGGCACGCCCTTGGGCTTTCCCGTGGTGCCGGAGGTATAGAGCATGAGCGACCAGTCCTGCGCGTTCGCCTGCAACAGTTGCGCAGGCGGGCTGGCCTCGAGCAGGTTGTCGAATGCGATCTCGCCCGCGTCTGCCTTGCCGGTCACAATGCGGGGAATTGCCTGGCACGTTGTCGAACCGGCAACCGCAGCCGCACTCGATTCGTCACAGGCGACGGCGCGCGCCTGCGCATCGCGCGCGCAGTATTCCACCTCGTCGGATTTGGCGCGCCAGTTAAGCGGTGTCACGATCACGCCAAGGAACTGGCACGCCCAGTGCAGCGATGCCATCTGCCAGCGGTTTTGCATAATGACCAGCAAGTGGTCACCGCTGCGCAGGCCCAGTGCGGACAGTCCGCCGGCCAGTGCCGAGAGTCGCGTCATCCATTCGGCATAGCTCAGACGAATGTCACCATCGACAACGGCGATCGCGCCGGGCGAACGTTCGACGCTGGCCAGAAACGATCGCCCCAGATCAAGCATCTGTCTGCGCTGTTTTCTTTTTCGGCATGTTTGTTTCCGGCGTGTCCTGTTGCGGCCCGTTGCGTTTTGCTGCGACTTCGAGAATCGCTTGCACGATGTTGGTGTAACCGGTGCATCGGCACAGATGCCCGGAGAGCATCTCGCGCACCTCGCGTTCGTCCGGGTTCGGGATGCGCGCCAGGAAATCGGTGCACGACATCAGAATGCCCGGCGTGCAGTAACCGCATTGCAGCGCGTGATGGCGGCGAAACGCCGCCTGCAAATCGGACAGCACGCCGTCTTCGGGTGCCAGTGATTCCACCGTTCTGACCTCGCATCCTTCGGCGGCAACGGCCAGCGTCAGGCAGGATCTCTGGGCGATATTGTCGATGATGACGGTGCAGGCGCCACACACGCCGTGCTCGCAACCAACGTGCACGCCGGTTGCGCCGAGCTCG
>JASFUE010000276.1:0-4395 GCA_050050435.1 Burkholderiales bacterium
GAAGAGGTAGCTCGGGCCTCTATCCCAGGCGCTGTCAAGCAATCTCAGTAGCCAGCCGTTCGGGCTCACCCCCTGGTACGAAATGCCGCCAATGCCCAGTATCAGCAGGAACAACAGCGTCAGCTGGAACGCGGTCAAAAGCGCTTCCCGGGCGGCGCCGCCCAGGCTGTGTACCGGCCGGCGCCGAATACTGGTGGCCATTTCAAAAAGCATAACCCGTCTCCGCTACAGGGGCTGGTGATTGGTGATAACTACATTCAACCGGGGCGGCGCAAACTTCATGCCATCGGTGCTGGTCCCGTAAGTTCGGACCGCCCAATAACAGAGGGGGGTGCAGCCACCTGGCCGGGCCACTCGGGGCGCACCGGGCCGGGTCTGTCAGATTCCGTTACACGTGACCGCGGCTTAGCCGGCAACCTAACGAGGTGGCGCCATCGTCCCTTTGGCCCAATCCGGCGGACCCAATTCGAACCAGCCATGGCTTTCTATCAGGCATTGCCTGAC
This sequence comes from Burkholderiales bacterium, assembly GCA_050050435.1. GTDB lineage: Bacteria > Pseudomonadota > Gammaproteobacteria > Burkholderiales > Eutrophovitaceae > SG8-40. The sequence goes on from JASFUE010000276.1 coordinate 505, forward strand.
TTTCTCAGCGTCCGGACCTTCCCACATGTAGTACCCGTTTAATGGATCCTATATTCCATCCTGATCCGGATGCCCGCTCTCGCAGTCTGCGATGGCGTTGACATCTTTTTGCGGAATGTCCCACGTTGACTGCGGTGGTCGCGGCCCGTCCGTCGTACTACATGCAGTTGATAACAGAGCAATCAAGGCAAAACAGAAGTATGCTGATTTCATTTTGATCCTCCTTCGATGCTGCGGTGGAGGTGGCAGTTCATGCCGGTTGCGGGATCGGATAACTGCAAAACGCCAAATCCCTTGTTTGTCATATGGGGTTTGGGAGAATCGGCCGGTTTTGATCATGATCAAGGTACCGGGCGCACGGTGCCGGATATTGGGGGCGTGAGATCACCTTTTGTGGGCGCGTTACAGACGATACGTATGTTGGAAATTCCCCGGCCGATTCGGAATTGATTCGCGCTCCGTCACGCCTGCGTTGGTTCAACGCGAACCGATGGCGGCTTTCTTCGAGGAGACAGACATGAGACGACTAATCAAAAGAGACCTTTCCCGGTTCTCGATGTTGTTTATCGGGCTGCTGGTCTCTGGCTGCGCAGGTACGGTATCGAATATGAGCTCGGTGCCGCCGGAAGAAGTGGTCGCTGCGCCACAGCCAGGAAAAGCAATGGTTGTTTTCATGCGCCCGTCCGGGTTTGGTTTTGGCGTGCAGTCGAGCGTATTCGAGATAACGGAGGGAGACTATCCGTCATTGGTTGGCATTGTCGCTGCCAAGAAGAAAACGGCCCGACAGGTTGAGCCTGGCGAACATCTTTTTATGGTTATCGGCGAAAGTGCGGATTTCATGAAAGCAGATGTGGAGGCAGACAAGACCTACTATGCTCTCGTGACACCGAGGATGGGTGTGTGGAAAGCGCGGTTCTCGCTGAAACCAGTGCATGCGGATGAACTCGGCACCAAGAAGTTTAATGACTGGGTGGACTCATGTGAATGGGTGGAGATGAATGCCGAATCCGAGCAGTGGGCGAGGGAGAACATGCCCAGCATCATCTCGAAGCAGCAAGAATATTATGAGGACTGGATGCAGAAGGACGCATCTGACAGGCCGTTTCTGGAACCGGAAGACGGTAAATAGAAGACGGCAAACAGCAGGTGCCGTGCCTGGATGGTGAAGCAGGGCCCGCGTTGGACTGCTGAGTCGGCCCCTGTTCAGACGGGCTGACAAGGTTGTCGCAGCCAGACCATGCGAATGATCCAGGCAGCGCCTGCCGCTGCAAACAGGTGTTTGAGATTGTGGCCACTCGCCACGCCATGGGTCAGGCCGTATATCTGGTGGTCGAGTAATTCGGTAGCCTTGGCAGCAGCATAGAAGACGAACAATCCCCAGTAATAACTGCTGCGGGTATATGGCGATGGCAGCAGAAAAAGCATCAAGGCGATGGTGATCATCGGGTAGAACTGGACAATGTAATACGGACGCAAATCTCCGTGCCTGGCATGCTCTGTCCAGATCCACCAGATCACTGTACCCACTCCGATTACCACCAGCGGAATCAACAGGCCAACGCCGAGGGAGAGTTTCACGCGTTCGGCGAGCATGATCGCGACGATGCTCATGAAGCTGATCGCCATGGGAAGGCGGTCCCAGACGAGGCTGTCATTGTCCGGTGCCAGGTGAAACCAGCCTGAGCCAAACCCGGTGAGGAACACGCCCGCGAAAAACCACTGGAACAGCCATCGCTCGCGCTTGTCAATGAAGGCGTGGGTTGTGCGATCCGGTTGTGCCACCAACCACAGGCCCCATGTACCAACAATGATGAACGCCAGGTTTGTCAAAACATCGCCGGCATGTGGAATGCCGAGCAGAACACGGTCATCCGCGAAATCGTGGTAGCTGAGCGGCTGCGGCATCGGATCCGTTGAGAGGATGAAATACAGCCCCACGATCAGGCCCGGCAAGAACACCGCCGCAACGCGCCACGGACGCACCGTTAGCGATCGACTCGGTTCCATGGATCAGTCGCCGATCACAGCACGAACCTCAAACAGCTTGCCGCAGACCCTTTTCGCGCTAGAGGATGGGCGTACCGCCGAGCCGCTCGCCGCGCTCATAGACAACGTGTGCACGGCCAACAAGCAGCGGATCCATCGGCCCGATGGCGTCTATATCCTTATTCTCGTAGGGCAGCTTGTGTAGCACGTAGCGCATGGCGTTGAGCCGTGCGCGCTTCTTGCAATCGGACTTGATCACAGTCCACGGCGCGTCTGCGGTGTCGGTGAAGAAGAACATCGCTTCCTTGGCCTTTGTGTAGTCTTCCCACTTGTCCAGTGAGGCGAGGTCCACCGGCGAGAGTTTCCACTGCTTGAGTGGATGCACCTCGCGCTCCTTGAATCGGCGTCGCTGCTCTTTGCGGCTGACCGAGAACCAGAACTTGATCAGCTGAACTCCGCTGCGCACGAGGTTGCGCTCGAACTCGGGCGTCTGCCGCATGAACTCTTCGTACTCTTTCTGACTGCAGAATCCCATCACGCGCTCAACGCCGGCGCGGTTGTACCACGAACGGTCGAACATCGTGATCTCGCCGGCTGTTGGCAGATGCTGAATGTAGCGCTGCAAATACCATTGGCCACGTTCGAGTTCGTTTGGTTTTTCCAGCGCGACGACGCTGGCGCCGCGAGGGTTGAGATGCTCCATGAAGCGCTTGATGGCGCCACCCTTGCCGGCGGCGTCACGGCCTTCGAACAAAATCACCACTTTCTGCCCGGTTCTCTTGACCCAGGACTGCAACTTCAGCAGCTCGACCTGCAGCTTGTATTTCTGCTTTTCGTAGTTCTTGCGCGTCATCAGGTTCTTGTAGGGATACCCACCTTCACGCCAGCCTGTTGCCAGTTCGTCATCGGGACTGCGTGGCAGGCGCGCATCGGCAGAGTCGAGACCTTCGATCAGGGAAGCACGCAAGGCGCCGGCGTCATCCGGAGAGGCGCCTTCCATGATGGCTGCGAGCGAGTCGACAAGCGCGCTCATGTCGCCGCTGTTGGCATGCTGGACAATGTCGCGTGCGGCGGCCAGTTGCGCTTGCTGGGCCGAGGCCACTGACTCGGAGACGACGAACCCCTCGATGCCATTCGGCGTGCGCGCGCGCGCCGTATCACCACCGTTGACCCGGCGTGGCCGCGCCGATCGTTGCTTTGCCGTATTGCGCTGTGCCGCTGCGGGAGCCTGAGGCTTGTTTGCACCACTGCCGCCAGCGCCATTGTTGTTTGACGATGCCATAGAACTGCTCCTTCTGAATAACAAACATCCAAGCGGTATGCTGCCGCGAAATCTCCGGCGGCAACCCGCAAAAAACAATCATCTTCCCGCGGTAGATCGCATCCGCTATTGAACTAGATCAAGACGGGTGGAGAATCTCACGAACTTCCACGAGTTGGGTTAGACCACGCCAAGTCGTTGACATATCGTAACTTGTAAACCACAGAGTAGTGCTATCAGTACCCGGAGTCTCGTTTTCAACATCGAAATTGCATCCTGAAGGGCGAGAGCATGTTCCCGAATTCGTGTGGTCGCTCCGAGGCGCAGTTCAGCGGCAAAATCGATCCACAGGCCGCCTGAGTACCTTCCGGGCATAGGGCGTGGGCCTCTGGCTCACCCGTGAGTTTTATTCGTCGGCTTTGAGGGCGGAACTGGGTAGCATAAACATTGTTGCCAGGGCGATCCTGTTTGGTCGCTCAGACCACGGACCTACAGGGAGAGAGAGATGAACGACCGATATGCCAAATACACCCAATTCGAGTTCGACCGTCCGGCCGAGCGCGTGCTGCGCATTACGCTGAACAAGCCGAAGACCTATAACTCGCTCGATGCCGAGGGCCACAAACAGTTCACCTATATCTGGC
>JASFUE010000277.1:0-4377 GCA_050050435.1 Burkholderiales bacterium
TGGCCTGGGTAGGACTGCTGAAATCAGTAATTGCGCTGACTCCGAGCTTGATATAGCCCGGCCCCCACGGTTTGGCCTGCGCATCGACTTCAATGGTGGAGCCATCTGCGCCGGGAGCGATCGAATAGCCAAGATAGGAAAAATCCGCGCGTCCATACAGGCGGATCAGATCCTGGTGCAACTTCCTGTAATCGAAATCGTCACCGGGCTCAACATCGATATCTCGTTCGATAACATCCGCGCCAAAACGATCGTTTTTCAATACCTTGATTCGCGTAATGCGCGGGGGCGGCAAGCGCCGGCTGTCGCGTTGCTGCATCCAGAGCACATAATCCTGTTCATCGAGCGACAAGGCAGACAAGGGCCCGGAACGGGATTCTGCCGCAGCCACGCCGCGTTCGATGATGTCCTTCACCTTGTTGAAGTCCGCCGAACTGAAGCCTTCCAGATCGGGCTCGATCAAAACATCGCCCTCGCGCAGCTCTTCGAGCGAGCGCTGAACGTTCTGCTCGGTGAGCAGGTTCATTGATTGACCTGCAACGCCGATCACGCTGCTCAATTCATCGAGCCGCTTGAGCGGCGTACCGAGATTGACCGCAATCACAATGCCCCCGCAAAGCGATCGGCCCACATCCACCGGCAGGTTGCGCACCAGTCCGCCGTCGACGTAGGGGCGACCATCGATCTGGATGGGTGCCACGATGGCTGGCAAAGACATACTCGCACGCATTATCTTGGCGAGGTCGCCATGATCGAATACCTGCATCTTGCCGGTCTCGAGATCGGTCGCCACCGCCCGGTAGGGCGTCGGCAAGGTGTTGAAGTCCAGGTTCTCGAGTGATGCCGTTGGACCGATGATGTCCTTGAGGAACAGCTCGACCTTGTATCCGGCAGAAGCGCCTTGGGGGAACTGTATGGAGCCGTGGTTGAAACCCAAAGTGATATCGAACAAGGGCTTGAAATCGTCACGCTTGACCCGCTCGGGGATTTCCGAGCGCGGTGGATCATCGACGAACAATGCCGCAATATCGGTCGATTCGAGTTTGTCCCGAATCAAACCCGGACTAACCCCGGTGGCATAGGTTCCACCGACCAATGCGCCCATACTGGTGCCAACCACGCAGTCAACCGGCACACGCAGTTTTTCCAGGATCTCGAGAACGCCGACATGGGCAAATCCGCGTGCGCCGCCGCCGGAGAGCACCAGGGCAATCCGTGGCCGGGTTTCACCCAGCCGGTCATCAGTCTGGGCCAGCGCCGTCGCGGCCAGCCACAGGCATACAAGGCAGGTCAATGCACGCCCCATGAAACGCACCACGGCCCGAGGCGGGCAGGAAAACGACAGGGAACACCGAACCATATGACCGAGGCGTCGCATTTGTTGTTACTTTAACCTGCCTTGTCGAGCGACGTCACCACGCCAGAACGATACTGCCAATCACGATAATCCAATGTCGATCAGCCGCGTAGTTGCGTATATTTACGGGTGGTAGCAAATGGAGGAGAGCCATGACCGAAACCAGGCAGGCGTTACAAAACAGACTCGAGAACGGGGCGCGCCAGCTACGACGAAATATGTGGCGCGCCCTGCGCGCTGGCGGCGGCGGCCATGCCGGTGGTTCCTCGTCAGCGGCAGACATACTGTGCGCATTGTATTTTTATCGCATGCAGGTGCGCCCGGATCAGCCCGACTGGCCCGAGCGCGATCGCTTCGTGTTGTCAAAAGGACATGCCAATGCAGCGCTTGGTGCGGTGCTGGCACAAGCCGGATTTATCGATGAAGCGATACTCGACCGCTTTTATCAGTTTGAATCGCCTTTCGGCATGCACCCGGATATCAAGGTACCGGGTGTGGAGATGTGCACTGGCGCACTCGGTCACGGCCTGGCCATTGCCATGGGTATGGCATTGGGCGCGCGCATACAAAAAAGGGCATTTCATACCTTTGTCATGCTGGGTGACGCCGAACTTCACGAAGGTTCGAACTGGGAAGCAGCGCTGGCCGCCGCGCACTACAAGCTCGACAACCTGACCGCCATTGTCGACTACAACAAGATCGGCCAGAGCGGGCGTCTGACCGATCTGATCGATCTCGACCCGCTTGCCGACAAATGGCGCGCGTTTGGCTGGGAGGTCCGTGAAATCGACGGCCATGACATGGGGGAAATCGTCGATACGCTCGATGCATTGCCTTTCGCCAGCGCACGCCCGTCCGCACTGATAGCCCACACCGTCAAGGGCAAGGGGGTGAGCTTCGCGGAAGACACCTATTTGTGGCACAGCAACACCGTCGACGACGAAGTCCACGCGAAAGCACTTGGCGAACTGGAGGACAGATGACGGTCAAAAGCGAAGCAAAGATCAACTGGCGGGAAAGCTCGGCCCAGCAGACACGGCTCGCGTTCGGACATGCACTCATGGAAATCGGCGCACGCGAACCGCGCTCGGTGGTCCTGTCAGCGGACACGCAGGATCTGCTAGGCATCCGTCCGTGGATTGCGAAATACAACAATCGTTTCATCGAGGTCGGAATTGCCGAACAGAATGCAATCGGTGTGGCTTCGGGACTGGCAACCACCGGCCTGCTTCCCTATGTGTGCGCCTATGCGCCGTTTATTACCGCGCGCAGCATGGAACAGATACGCAACGATATCGCCTATGCAAATCAACGCGTCGTTATCGGCGCAGCTGCCAGCGGCATCTCTCTGGGCGTAGCAGGCGGAACCCATCACGCGCTCGAAGACCTCGCGTTGATGCGCAGTCTGCCCAATATGAATGTCATCGTGCCGGCCGATGTCAACGAAGCTTATCTTGCGACCCTGGCCACGCTCGATATCGACGGTCCGGTTTACATGCGTCTGGGCGGACGCACGCCAGAGCCAAAAATCAATGAAGACGATGCGACGTTCACCTTCGGACGCGCAACGAGGTTGCGTCCGGGCAACGACGTTGCGGTCATTGCATGCGGGGCACTCGTGGAACCGGCGGTGCGTGCGTCCGACACGCTCAAGGGCGAAGGCATCGACGCGCGCGTATTGAACATGCACACGATCAAACCGCTGGACCGCGATGCGATATTACGCGCCGCTGCGGAAACTTCCGGCATCGTCACGGCGGAAGAACATCGCTACTCGGGTGGTCTGGGTGGCGCCGTCGCAGAAATTCTGGCCGTCGAATATCCGGCGCGCATGCGCATGGTCGCCATGCCGGATGAATTTGCCGTAGTCGGCCCGACCGGGCCGCTGCGTGAAAAGTACGGCATGAGCGCGGAGGCAATCGTTACGGCGTGTAAAGAGCTGCTCGATTGAGGCCGGGCGGGCGGCTCAGGATCCGTACTCGCGCTCGACACGACAAACCCGCACACGGTAGCACTGGTACCAGTGCTGCTTGCCCCGCTGCTGGGCGAGCACGTGGTCGGCATTGGTTTTCCACGCTCTGATCGAAGCCTCATCAGCCCAGTAGGAAACGCTGATGCCAATGTCTTCGCGCGCCGTCTCAAAGCCAAGGAAGCCGGGCTGCCTTGACGCCAGGTCCAACATACGTTGCGCTGTCTTTTCATAGCCATCGTCTGCCTCACCACTGGCCGCAGCGTTACGCACGGAAGTGAAAATCACCGCGAAATACGGCGGCTTCGGTGTTGTTGCAGGTTCGGCCACTGGCGCACTCCTTCATGTTTTTAACGATCGTGCATCATTGCGACGGCCTGAATCGGGAAAATGTCCAGCTGGGTGCGCGCAAAAACCGAAAAATTCCTGGGTGCCGGCTTGCGTAGCGAAAAAAACAGATGCGAATCACACCGGCAATCACTGCAACCAAAACCGCTCACCGACGCAATTTCGTCGAGCCGTGAAAATGCCTGTGCCCACTGGTGTTCGAGTTCCCTGCCGCCGTAAGCACACCACACTTCCTCAGGCCGTGTTACGTGGCGCAGGTAATCGATGTGCCACCTGAGCCGCTTGCCATAGCGGCTGGCTGTTTCGCGGCAGTGTCGTCCAACCCGCGCCGCCACCCCGCCGGGGCCAAAAGCACTACCGACATAGATGTAACAACCCGGAGTCACGTTCAATGCACCCCATTTCCCCACCTGAACACATACCTGCGACTGCGCGCGCATAATCAGCGCATAGGTTCCCGGCTCGCGTCTTATGCCCTGCGGTAAACAACCATCACGTTCACCTTCGGCTCGCTTGCCTTGCCCGGTCACCATGATTGAATTGAACAAGATTATTATCCGTCGTTGCCTTGGTGTGCGTAACTTGATATTTGTCAACCATACGGACAATCAACAGGATAGCCTGTCAATCGTCCGGTTAGCGCTTCGATAGACACCGTTAGTATCCATTCTTGACCACATTGTCGACAGAAGCTGGACACATA
>JASFUE010000278.1:0-4356 GCA_050050435.1 Burkholderiales bacterium
ACCAGATGGCAAAGCCGTCGCATGGAGACATAACCGCGCAACACGCCAAAGGCGGCAATCGGCTCCGGATAACTCCATGCGACGGCTTTGCCATCTGGTTGCGACGCGAGACGCCAATACTTTGCGACTCCCTTCCACTCGCACACCGAGCTGCCCGGTGCCGGTGTCAGCTTGTCCCAGTCGATATCCTGTTCAGGAATATAAAAACCCGGCGGGCTCGCCGTTTCCATTACGCGGAATGTGTTCGTCGAGTGCGCCAACGTGTCGCCATTGGCCTCGACTACAACCAGGCGATTAGAAGGTTCCAGCAACGGCGGTCTCGGATAGTCCCATACCGATTCCTGCCCCGGTAGCGGTTGCTGCGCGAAAGGCGGCCGTTTCTGACCGTGATATTCCCACGTTTTCATGACATCCTCTCCATGCCCTTCGGCATTTGAACCAACAGCACGCCGTCTACGGCTGAGCTAAAGCGACTGGTCCCGAAAGGTCGCCTCACGAAAAATAGTATGCAGATCCCAGTACTGCTCGAGAACGGACTCGTCGAATAATTCCATCCCGCCCTTCGTTGCCGCAGCGCTCACGCTGTCCATACATTCGGCCAGCGCGTCAATTGCTGCTGCCGCTTGCTCACGCGAACGCATGACATAGACGGCCGCGTCATACTCCTCGACAAGCGGTTTCAGAAATGCCGCTAACTGCCCCGGGTAGTTCGAACCCCGATATTGCTCGAGACCAGTCACGATGGCATTGAGGCTTAGCGAAAGCGCGATTGCTTTGTCTCGTAGCGCCATCGTTCAGTCTGCGACCCGATTCGCGACTTCGATCAGGTTCATGTCCGGATCGCGAAAGTAGACCGAGAGAATCGGCCCCTGTGCACCGGTACGCTCGACCGGGCCTTCGAGTAGATTCACCTTGCGCGCAGCAAGATGCGCCACCACCTGCTCCATCGGCACCGACGTGATGAAGCACAAGTCCGCCGAACCCGGCGTCGGGCGTTGTGCCTTTGGCTCGAACTCCCTGCCCGCCTGATGCAGATTGATTTTCATCGCTCCGAATGCCAGCGCCTTGCGCCCGGGCGCGAACGTCACCGGCTGCATGCCGAGCACCGACGAATAGAACGAAACCGTAGCATCGATGTCACGAACCGTGAGTACCAGATGGTCAAGACTATCGATTTTCATATCGCGAACTTCCTTTGCCTATCTTGAACGGCACAGCTGTATCGAAGCCGTCAATAATCTCACCCGAACGGTGCGCCGACGCCAAAAACACTGCACATGCATGACGCTAGTCAAACAAATCACACTTTGCATCAGCTATGGTATCCGCTCGTTTGTGTACGATGTCAACTTGTCTTGCCCCCGATAATTGATTTTGAACGTTGACCGACAGCACGAGTCAGATAAATAGGCAAGTGCATCGGCATTGAATGAACTGGTGTCATGCTGAAGCCGTTCAATGCCGGACAATTGCAACCGGAATGTCGCATATGAACACATCGCGCAGGACCGACCACCACGTCTTCGAGCACCTGATCGGCAAGTGCCGCTCGCTCGAAGCCATTCCCACCGCGGTGGTATTTCCGCTCAGCGACGTGGCGCTGCTCGGTGCGACCGAAGCCGCCGAGGAGCGACTCATCGTTCCCGTGCTGGTCGGCCCCAGACAGGCGGTCGAGTCGGTTGCCAAAGAAACCCGAATCGACATATCGCACCTTGATCTGATCGACGCCGAAGACGATCTGGATTCTGCCGCAAAGGCAGTTGCACTTTGCCGCACCGGCCGTTGCGAGGCGCTGATGAAAGGCAGCCTGCATACGGATCATTTCATGCATGCCGTTATGAACACGGAGACCGGCCTGCGCACCGATCGCAGGATCAGTCACGTCTTCGTTCTGGATGTTCCAACCTATCCGCGTACCCTGCTCATCACCGATGCCGCCGTAAACATCTATCCAACGCTCGATGACAAGGTCGACATTGTCCAGAATGCAATTGATCTGGCCCTTTCTCTCGGCATCGCCGAGCCCAAAGTTGCGATCCTCTCGGCTGTGGAAACCGTCACACCCCGGATTACGTCCACAATTGACGCTGCCGCCCTGTGCAAAATGGCCGACCGTGGCCAGATTCACGGCGGAATCGTCGATGGACCGCTGGCTTTCGATAATGCAATCAACCTCAAGGCCGCTCAGATCAAGCATATTCATTCTCCGGTTGCCGGTGCGGCGGACATCCTGGTGGCCCCGGATCTGGAGTCGGGGAATATGCTCGCCAAGCAACTGGAATATCTGGCCGATGCCGAAGCGGCCGGGGTGGTCGTCGGTGCCCGGGTGCCGGTCATTCTGACCAGCCGCTCGGATAGCGCAAAAACGCGGCTTGCCTCGTGTGCCGTAGCCGCCCTGATGGCGCACGCCCGCCGGCGCGCACCAACCAACGCGGTACGCGCGTGAGTGGAAACGACACCGCACAACAATGAACTGGACCCCTGAATCGATTAAGAAAGCCACGCAATGAGCGAAGCATCCAAACCGGCCAAGACACCAGCACATGAGCCGAAGACGCCAACGCATGAGCACAGTGTGCCATGGTTCTGGCCACTCGCCGCCGCAATCGAAATGGAACAGGAAGGACTGAAACTGTTCCAGGACAACATGAAATTTGTGGCCGAAGCCGAAACGATTACGGAACCCCCGCCACCACAATGGGCAACTGACAATCGAACGATGCTCGACATGGACACGATGCGGCTACGCGACTTTTCTCCGAAAGAGGCCGACGACAACGTAATTCCGGTGGTAGTCGATGCGCCTTATGCCGGTCACAGCAGTTCGATTGCGGATTACGCAAACGGACAAAGTCTGGTTGGGACGTTGCTCGCCTCGGGACTCCAGCGTGTACTCGTCACGGACTGGAAAGCTGCGACCAACGAGATGAAGAATTTCGACATCGACAAATACCTTGCCGAGATCAATGTCGCCGTTGACGATCTCGGCGGACTGGTCCATCTCGTTGGTCTGTGTCAGGGGGGATGGATGAGCGCGATGTACGCTGCCCGCTTCCCCGGAAAGGTCCGGTCCCTGGTGCTCGCTGGTGCTCCGATCGACACCGATGCCGGCAGTGGACCGATCAGAAAAGTTGCGCATACACTGCCGCTGAGCTTCTACACAGAAATGGTCGATGCCGGCGGTGGCCGCATGCTCGGCAGCTACATGCTCGCTGGCTGGAAAAACATGCAGCCCACGACGCAATATCTCGAGAAGTACATCGACCTGTATGAGCACATTGAAAACAAGTCGTATATCAAACGTACCGAGAAGTTCGAGCGCTGGTATGAGAATCCGATCGACCTCCCGGGCCGTTACTACCTGCAGGCCATCGAACAGTTGTTCAAGCAGAACCGCTTTGCCAAGGGGCAGTTCGACGCGCTTGGGCGCACGCTGGATCTGAAAGACGTCAACGTGCCGCTGTATTTGCTGGCCGGAGAATCGGACAACATCACGACGAGAGAACAGGTTTTCAATACCGAAACGCTGGTCAGCACACCACGCGATCAGATCCAGAAGAAACTGGTACCTGGTGGTCACATTGGTTTGTTCATGGGCACGAACACATTGGCCAAAGCGTGGCCGGAGATCGGGCGATGGATACAACAGCAGGAGCGAGCGCACTGACTCACCATCAGGCGAAAGCACGAGAGGTTACACAATGCTGAAACCTAATCATGAGGAAACGAAGTCCGGGCCCGCCTCACCTCAAGGCGAAACGCAGATACCCGAGACAGATCTGGAGCGGGGGTTAACCGCGGACATTGCGCAGACTCGCCTTGAGCAATACGGCGCAAATTCCCTGACCGAAGAAAAAATCAGTCCGCTCAAGCGATTGTTGCTGTACTTCTGGGGACCGATTCCGTGGATGATTGAGGTGGCTGCCGGCCTTTCTCTTGTGCTGGGCGATTGGGGTGACTTCGCCATTATTGCAGCGATGCTGCTGGTTAACGCCGGCGTCGGCTTCTGGCAGGAGAACAAGGCCAACAACGCGATCGAGCTACTCAAACAACGGCTCGCGCTCAACGCCCGTGTGTTGCGCGATGGTGCGTGGAAGAGTCTCCCGGCCAGCGAACTGGTGCCTGGCGATGTGGTGTCTTTGCGCCTCGGAAACGTGGTGCCCGCTGATGTCAAGCTGGTCAAAGGCGACTACCTGAGCGTTGACGAATCGGCCCTCACCGGTGAATCGCTGCCGGTCGACAAGAAGACCGGTGACCAGACCTATTCCGGAGCCATCGTCAAGCTCGGAGAAATGACAGGGGTCGTCACCGCCACCGGCATGAGCACGTACTTCGGCAAGACCGCGCGCCTGGTGG
>JASFUE010000279.1:0-4312 GCA_050050435.1 Burkholderiales bacterium
TGCGATCGACCAGTCCGCGCTGCCGGGGCGGCAGCCCGCTGTCAGCGCCAACCGGCCCGAAACAGACTTCGCTGCCGTCAGCCAGCCAGGCATCGATGGCCTCCACGTTATGCACCATGTTGCCGTAGCGGATCGAGCGGGCACCACAGGAATTGTTGCCCGCCATACCTCCAATGGTGGCTTGCGCCGAAGTGGAAACGTCCACCGGATACCACAGCCCGTGTGGCCGCAGCGTCGCGTTGAGCTGATCGAGAACGACACCGGGCTGTACCGTCACTGTACCTGCCGGAATGTCAGCGCTTACTACGTTGTTCAGATAGCGGGAACAATCAATAACCAGTGCAACACCCACCGTCTGGCCACACTGCGAAGTGCCGGCGCCGCGCGGCAAGATCGGCACGCCTTCCTCGGCGGCAACCTGGATGGCGGCGCGGGCGGCTTGCTCGTTGCGCGGAATGACGACACCGACCGGTTCGAGCTGATAGATCGAGGCATCAGTCGAGTAACGCCCGCGCGAGAAAGTGTCGAACAGAATTTCGCCGTCTACATGGGCGCGCAATTTCCCGGCGAGGCGGGATGATGCAGATGCCCGGAGCGGGCGAGGTACGTTTTCCGGCGCGTTCACTGAATCAGTCTTCTGTGGTGCGGACTCCATGATACCGGAGGCGCCGGGCGCGCATGCGGGCGATTGGCGACCGCGCCACCAGCATCGAACTTGCGGTTCGGCTCCAGTAGTTGTGACGATGTGGCGGATGGATTAACCTGCCTCGCTCACCGACAGCGACGAGTCACGACGATGCAATACGCCAGCGGCAGACATTTCCTGCAGATTCCGGGTCCCACCAATGTTCCCGACCGTGTTCTGCGCGCAATCGACCGCCCGACAATCGATCATCGCAGCGCCGAATTCGCCGCGCTGGGGCGGGAAGTTCTCGCTGGAATGAAGGCCGTGTTTCGCACTGAACAGCCAGTGATCATCTATCCCGCGTCAGGTACGGGTGCCTGGGAAGCGGCACTGGTGAACACGCTCTCGCCCGGAGATCGCGTGCTGATGGCCGAAACCGGACAGTTCGCCACCTTGTGGAAGAAGCTGGCAGAGAAACTCGGCCTCGAAGTCATTTTTCTTGCGGGTGACTGGCGCCACGCCGCCGATGTCGCGCAGATCGAAGCAAAGCTCGCCGAAGACAAGGATCATGGCATCAAGGCCGTTTGCATGGTCCACAATGAAACCTCGACCGGCGTCACCAGTGACATCGCCGCCATCAGAAAGGCGATTGATCGCAGCGCTCATCCGGCGCTGTTGCTGGTCGATACAATCTCCTCGCTCGGTTCCATGGACTATCGCCATGACGAATGGGGCGTCGATGTTACCGTCGGCGGGTCGCAGAAAGGCCTGATGTTACCGCCCGGTCTGTCATTCAATGCGATCAGCAAAAAAGCGCTGGATGCCTCGGCTAACGCCGCACTGCCGCGCGCTTACTGGAACTGGCAGGACATGCTATCGGCGAACACCAACGGCTTTTTTCCCTACACGCCCGCGACCAATCTGCTCTATGGTCTGCGCGAAGCATTGCAGATGCTGCAGGAAGAAGGGCTGGACAATGTGTTTGAACGGCATGCGCGTCATGCTTCGGCCACCCGCAGCGCGGTGCGCGGTTGGGGCCTGGAGATTCTCTGTCAGCAACCGCAGTCCTACAGCAATTCACTCACCGCGGTCGTGTTGCCGGACGGGCACGATGCCGATACGCTGCGCAACATCATTCTCGAACGCTTCAATATGTCGCTCGGAACCGGGCTCGGCAAGCTCGCCGGAAAAGTGTTTCGCATTGGTCATCTCGGCGATTTCAACGATCTGATGCTGGCCGGAACGCTGGCCGGTGTGGAAATGGGATTGTCACTGGCAGGGGTTCCGCACAACAAAGGTGGCGTGCTCGCCGCTATGGCTTTTCTCGCGGGCACGCCAACGCCGCGTACCCTCGATAGCGTCGCAGCGATTCAGTAAGCGGGAAGCCGCTCAGGTTCCGGTCGCCACCTCTGGCTGACTGACTTCGACAGCCGATGCACGTGTAAGCCGGTCGCGAATCGCGACCCATTCAGGCGTGTCGGGAACACCCTCGGCAACGATGAGCTGGCAACCGGCACTGTCCATTCTGCGCAGCAGCGAGTACAGATAATGCGCGTACCCGGCCGCGTCCGGCGGCGCCACCTGCCACAGTGCCGCGCGCGTGTTCGACGGTCGGCCACGCCGCGCCAGTACCGCCACCGGTCCCTTGCGCAATTCCCGGCGCACGACGTCTTCGACATCATCGGGATAAACGACCTTGAGTGGAGTACGCGGCGCATAGTGTGATGCCAGGGACCCCGGGACGCGCGGCGAACTTGCCGTCGGTGGCACAATCTCGTTATTCAGAGTCGCCGATATCTGTTCGGCGGTCACGGCACCAGGACGCAATATGATCGGCTGGGCGGTACGGAATCCGACAATCGTCGACTCGATACCGACCTGACATTCGCCTCCATCGAGGATGCAGTCAACCGCATCCCCCAGTTCCTCGCGCACGTCCTCCGCGCGGGTGGGAGACAGGTGGCCGAAGCGGTTCGCCGACGGTGCAACAATGGCACCGCCAAACGCCTTGAGCAAACGCCGCGCAACCGGATGCGATGGCACCCGCAATGCAACGGTGCTCTGCCCGCCGGTCAGTTCACTGGACACATGCGCCGCACGTGGCAGCACCATCGTCAGCGGCCCCGGCCAGAATGCTTCAGCCAGCAGCCAGGCCTCGCGCGGCACCACACTGGCCCAGTACTTGAGGTCGGACGCCTCTGCCAGATGCACAATCAGCGGATGGTCGGCCGGGCGCTGCTTGGCCGCGAACACGCTGCGCACTGCCGACAGGTTCAGGGCGTCGGCGCCAAGCCCGTAAACCGTTTCCGTCGGAAACGCCACCAGCTTGCCTGCACGCAAAACTGCGGCAGCGCGCTCGATCTGCTCCTCGGATACTTCTGGCTGGCTCGACATGGTCTCGTATTGTTCTGGATAGTGTCGGCATATGACGACAGGGGCAGATTTTGGCACGGCCGGTCAATTTGGCCTAGCCTCAAATCGCCTGCCGGGCGTATCAGGTGGATCACTGCGTCAGCAGTCGTAGCGCTTCCTGATACTTGGCCGCCGTCTTCTCGAGAATGTCATCGGGCAAGGCTGGCGCTGGCGGCTTCTTGTTCCAGTTCTGTGCCTCCAGCCAATCACGCACGAACTGTTTGTCGAACGAGGGCGGGCTGGTGCCGACCCGATATTGACCACGCGGCCAGAAGCGTGATGAATCGGAAGTCAGTGCTTCGTCGATCAGATACAGCTTGCCCGCCTCGTCGACGCCAAATTCGAACTTCGTGTCCGCGATAATGATGCCGCGTTCAGCGGCATATTCGGTGGCCTCGCTATACAACTCAATCGCCTTGTCCCTGATCTGCGCAGCATAGTCGGTACCGATCAGTTTCGCGACTTCCTCATAGGCAACATTTTCATCGTGGTCGCCAATGGCCGCCTTGGTTGAGGGCGTAAATATCGGTTCGGGCAATTTTTGCGCCTCGCGCAGGCCCGCCGGCAGGGGAATTGCACAGATCGCCTGCGTTTTCTGATACTCCTTCCAGCCGGATCCAGCCAGATAACCGCGCACAATCGCTTCCACCGGCAGCGGCCTGAGCCGGCGCACGACCATGGCGCGGCCAGCGACCTGCGGCACTTCGCTCGCGGCCACAACCGATTCAGGTTGCACGTCGAGAACATGATTCTCTATCACGTGCGCCAGGCGCCGGAACCAGAACAGCGACATCGCCGTAAGCGCCTGGCCCTTGCCCGGTACCGGAGTGGGCAAAATAACGTCGAAGGCGGACAGCCGGTCGGTCTGGATGACCAGCAGCCGATCGGAATCGACTTCATAGATATCGCGCACCTTGCCGCGATACAGAAACGGCAGTGATTCGATACGCGTTTCAAGAACGGAGGCGGATGTGCTCATGGTGCTCGACGCGTTCAGGCCGGATGCGCTTGTGCCGGCGCCGCGGCACCGGCAACAAGGATGGATTTGATCTGGCGTGCTTCGGCAAGCGCCAGTTCAATTTGCTGGGCGGGCTCATTTTGCTGCCCTTGTTCACTTTGCTGCGCGAGGACGGTCACATGACCCATTTTGCGCCCAGGCCGCGCTTCGTTTTTTCCGTACAGGTGCAGCTTGGTTCCGCGATGTCGCAGCACCTCATCCCAGCGCGGCTGCCCATTGGCCCAAAGGTCTCCGAGCAGGTTGAGTATCACCGCCGG
>JASFUE010000280.1:0-4302 GCA_050050435.1 Burkholderiales bacterium
ACGGCACTGGTCCGCTGGCAACTGGCCAGTCGGGAAGGAACATTGCCGCCATACGATGAAGCTTTGCTGCGACGCGAACTCGATCTGTTTCCGGACTGGTATGTATCGAAACACCTTGGGATCCGCCTGGATTCAGGACAACGCGCGACGATGGATTCGGTCTTTGGGCTGATCCTTCAAAACAACCTGGCCCAACCGTCCACGTATGTGCACCGGGACTTCATGCCACGCAACCTGATGGTGTCCCAACCCAACCCCGGTATTCTCGATTTTCAGGACGCTGTGTATGGCCCCATTTCCTATGACGTTGTTTCGTTGTTTCGCGATGCATTTATCAGCTGGGACGAAGAGCGCGTACTCGACTGGGTGGTACGTTATTGGGAAAAGGCGCGCAAAGCGAATCTGCCGGTGCGCTCCGATTTCGGGGAGTTCTATCGCGAATTTGAATGGATGGGCCTGCAACGTCACCTCAAGGTCCTCGGCATTTTCGCACGCATTCGCTATCGTGATGGAAAACCGGCATACCTTGAAGATGCACCACGCTTTGTCAACTACGTTCGCGCTGTTGCCGGAAGATACTCGGCGCTCACCCCGTTGCTGAAGCTGTTTGACCAACTCGACGAACAAGCCGGTAAAGCCCGGTCGCAGCCCCGCGAATGACATCCGTGCAAGCGACCGCAATGGTGCTCGCCGCCGGGCGCGGCGAGCGAATGCGACCGTTGACCGACCACACACCGAAGCCGTTGTTGAAAATCGGTGGCCACTCGCTCATTGAATATCACCTGACCAGGCTTGCACAAGCAGGATTCAAGCGCGTGGTGATCAATCATGCTCACCTCGGCAGCCAAATAGTGTCTGCAATTGGGGACGGCAGCCGCTGGGGCCTGACCGTTGTGTATTCGGCCGAAGCCCAGGCGCTGGAAACCGCCGGTGGCATTGCCAATGCGCTGTGGCTGATCGATTCGGACGCGTTTGCCGTCATCAACAGCGACGTGTTTTCCGAATTCGACTATGCGCGACTGGGGATTGCTGCCCAGCAACTGCAGCAATCCCGCCAAAGCAACGCGCACCTGGTCCTGGTGGACAATCCGCCGCACAACCCGGATGGCGACTTTGCGCTGGTCAATGAATTGGTTGCAATCGATTCGGATCCCAAATTGACCTTCGCCGGACTTGCGGCCTACCGCGCCGAGATGTTCTCGTCACTGTCTGTCGGCGAGAAAATGCCGCTTGCACCCCTGCTCAGAACACAGATCCAGGCAGGGCGGGTATCGGGTGAGCACTTCAGCGGCTACTGGACAGATGTTGGCACGCCGCAGCGCCTCGCCGCAGCCAACGAGCGTCTCAAGGACAAACGGCCATGATCTATTCCCCGGAGAAGTTCACGGTCACCGATCGCGAAGCCTTGCTGCAACTGATCCGCGAGAACAGCTTCGCAACGCTGATCGTCGGCAACGGCGGCGATCCGATGGTGGCGCACATACCGGTACTGCTCGACGAGAAATCCGGTGTATTGCGTGCACACGTTGCACGCGCCAATCCCCTGTGGCAGCAATTGCGCCCGGACCATGAGGTGCTATTGATATTTCACGGCCCGCATCATTACATCTCGCCGTCGTGTTACAACGTGCATCCGAGTGTTCCGACATGGAACTATGCGGTGGTTCACGTCCATGGCTTGCCCGCCATTATCGAGGATACCGCCAAAGTCGAGTCCATGTTGCGCGCGCTCGTCCAGGCAAACGAATCGAAGGCGCAATCACCATGGCAGATGAAGTTGCCGGATGATTATCTGAAAAAGATGATCGGTGCCATCGTTGCCTTCGAAGTCCGGGTCAGTCGCATGCAGGGCAAGTTCAAGCTGTCGCAAAACCGACCAGCAATCGATCGCGCCAATGTGGTTGCAGCGCTGGAGCAAGCCGGCAACGACGATGCCGGGCGGCTCGCGGCCCTGATGCGCCAGATTGTGGAGCTCTGATGGCTCAATCGCCGCTTATAATTTCACTACGCGGCTTCATCGTGCGGACAGCCGGTTGTCGCTGCCACGAACTTCAACGGTGCTTATGAACAAAGTCTATCTTGAACGACGCGAACGCCTCGCCAGGGCCATGGGCGAGGGGGTTGCCATCTTGCGGACCGCGCCGGAGCAGGTCCGCAATCGCGATGCACATCACCCATACCGTTTTGACAGCTATTTCTACTATCTGAGCCGGTTTACCGAGCCCGATGGCATACTCGTGATCACGACCGGCGCATCCGCGAAGACCATACTGTTTTGCCGCGACAAGGACATCGAGCGCGAGATCTGGGACGGCTTCCGTTACGGCCCCGATGGTGCGCGTGAAGAATTCGGGGTCGATGAAGCATATTCGATATCGAAAGCCGACGAGATCGTGCCAAAGCTGCTGGAAAACCAGCACGCCCTGTACTACGAAATTGGTGCTGATACTGCATGGGACAACCGGATCATGGCCTGGCTCAACCAGGTACGCGCACAAGGGCGCAGCGGCGTGACGGCACCCACC
This sequence comes from Burkholderiales bacterium, assembly GCA_050050435.1. Taxonomy (GTDB): domain Bacteria; phylum Pseudomonadota; class Gammaproteobacteria; order Burkholderiales; family Eutrophovitaceae; genus SG8-40. The sequence continues at coordinate 2,526 of JASFUE010000280.1, forward strand.
GGCATTCATGATGTTCGCTCGATACTCGATGAGATGCGTCTGGTCAAGGACGCCTACGAACTCGACACCATGAAACAGGCAGCGCGCATATCAGCGCATGCCCACATTCGTGCAATGAAGGCAACCAGACCGGGAATGAAAGAATTCGAAGTTGAAGCCGAGCTGCTGCACGAGTTTCGCCGCAGCGGAGCGCAATCCCCGGCTTACACTTCGATCGTGGCTGGCGGTGAGAATTCCTGCGTCCTGCACTACATCGAAAACAACGCCGTTCTGAAAGACGGCGATCTGCTGTTGATTGACGCCGGCTGCGAACTCGACGGCTATGCCTCGGACATCACGCGGACTTTTCCGGTTAATGGCAAGTTCTCCGGTCCGCAGCGCGACGTTTATGAACTCGTGCTCGCCGCCCAGGCAGCGGCCATCGAGCAGGTCAAACCGGGCAATGAGTGGGAAGATCCCCATCGCGCTGCCGTGCGGGTACTGGCGCAGGGGTTCGTCGATCTGGGATTGTGCAAGGGAACGCCTGATGCGGTCATTGAATCTGGCGACTATCGCCGATTCTATATGCACCGCACCGGACACTGGCTCGGCATGGACGTGCACGACGTCGGCGACTACAAGCGCGACGGTGCATGGCGAAAACTCCAGCCCGGCATGGTGCTCACCGTTGAACCCGGATGCTATATCCGGAAGGCAGATGATGTTCCGGAAGCACTTCGGGGGATCGGTATCCGGATCGAGGACGATGCTGTGGTCACCGCGGGTGGTCGCGACATCATCACCGGTGGCGTACCGAAGACGATTGCCGAGGTCGAGACGCTGATGGCCGGCTGAGCGAATCATGTCCGCACCGGTTCATGATGCAGTCATCATTGGCGGCGGCCCGATCGGATGCGCGGCCGCCATTGCGCTGTCCGAAGCGGGCCGGGATGTCGTCGTGCTCGAGGCGAACAACGACGAGCGGCGCGCACCTGACAGCCGGACGCTGGCACTGTCGTGGAACAGCCATCTGATCATGCAACGGCTCGGCGCATGGCCCCAGGGCCTGCCAGCGACTGCAATCAATACCATTCACGTATCTCATCGGGGCCATTTCGGGCGCGCCGTGTTGCACGCAAGTGACTTGAAGCTGCCATCGCTGGGCTATGTCGTTCGCTTCTCTGACACCTTTGACGCATTGAGAAAGGAGACGCAAAGGCGCGGGATCGATTTTCGACATGGTTTCCGGGTCTCTGCTTTACACACAGACTCGTCGGCGCCGGAGGTTTGCGCCAGCACGGCGCAGGGCGACAAATCTGTGCGGGCGCGGCTGGTCGTGGTTGCTGACGGTGGTGCGACACTCGCCAAAGACCGGGCGCAAAGTGTGCGCCAGTACGATTACCGCCAGGTGGCACTGGTCGGACTGGTGCGTCCGGATCGCCCGCACCGCAATTGTGCGTATGAACGATTCACTGCGAGCGGTCCGATTGCCCTGCTGCCATGTGAACAGGAATTTGCTTTTGTCTGGACATGCAACCCGCAACACGGTGAGGAACTGCTCTCGTTGCGCGATGCGGAATTTCTCAGCCGGTTTCGCGACGCATTTGGTGACAGAGCGGGCCGGTTCACCAGCACCCGCCTTCGCTCATCCTTCCCGCTTGTGTTGCGCGTCGTGCGCCCACGCGCACAAACCGGCGTCGTACTGCTTGGCAACGCCTCCCAGACCTTGCACCCAATCGCTGGTCAGGGATTCAATCTCGGGCTGCGTGACGCTTGGGATCTTGCCGAAATCATCCGC
>JASFUE010000281.1:0-4254 GCA_050050435.1 Burkholderiales bacterium
CCAGATTTTTTCATCACCGCCCCGCTCCGCAAGCAACGCTTCAAATGTATTCACCACGAGATCAATACCCTTGTGCGAGGAATCTTCCGAAGCCTCCGCTTCCGCCGCTTCCTTAGCCTCTTTTTTGCCCCGGGCCGTCTTGTTCGCGGGCTTGCGACGCGCGGTGCGCCGTTGCGGCTTTTCCCGCACCAGGTCATCGTAGTAAATAAACTCATCGCAATTGGCGATGAGCAGGTCGGACGAGGAGTGCTTTACGCCAACGCCGATGACTTCCTTGTTATTCTCCCGCAGCTTTGAAACCAGTGGCGAAAAGTCCGAATCGCCGCTGATAATCACGAACGTGTCAACGTGTTCCTTGGTGTAGCAAAGGTCCAGCGCATCGACCACCATGCGAATGTCGGCCGAGTTCTTTCCGGATTGACGGAAGTGCGGGATTTCGATGAGTTCGAAAGCCGCTTCGTGCATCTGCGGCTTGAACTCCTTGTAGCGATCCCAGTCGCAGTACGCCTTTTTGACAACGATACTGCCTTTGACCAGCAGTCGTTCAAGCACCTTCTTGATATCGAACTTGCTGTATTTCGCTTCACGTGCGCCGATCGCGATGTTCTCGAAATCGCAAAATACGGCCATGTTGCGTTCCTGCTCTTCAGCAGCCATCCATTCCCCCGTTCTGAACGCCTAAGCCGCGCGTTTGAAAAACTGATTCACTTCGTCAACAAAGTTGTCGATGTCTTCCGAGGCCACATCCAGATGCGTCACCAGTCGCATCGTCGGCGCACTGCCGACCAGCATGTCGCGCGCGGCCAGATACTCACGCAGTTGTGACGAGCGCGCCTGGTCAATCTCGACGAACACCATATTGGTTTTCGCACTGCCACCGACCACTTTGACCTGGGACAGGCTATTCAGGCCTTCGGCCAGCCGCCGGGCATTCTCATGATCTACGCTGAGCCGCTCGACATGGTTCTGCAGCGCGTAGATTCCCGCCGCGGCCAGCACACCGGCCTGACGCATGCCGCCACCGAGCACCTTGCGCCAGCGCCGCGCCTTTTTGATCAGCTCACGCGGCCCACACAGCACGGATCCAACCGGAGCACCAAGGCCTTTGGACAGACAAACCGAGACGGTGTCGAACTGGTTGCTGATTTCAGTAACCGGCACGGTCAGACTGACAGCGGCATTGAACAAGCGCGCGCCGTCAAGGTGCAGCGCCAGTCCGGTGCGATCACAGAACGCGCGCGCCTGTTTCAGGTACTCGAGCGGCAATACCTTGCCGGCCTGGGTGTTTTCCAGACACAGCAAACGCGTCCGCGCAAAATGCGGATCGTCGGGCTTGATCGCCGCCTCGACGCGGGCCAGGTCAAGTGTGCCGTCGGCTTCATAATCAAGCGGCTGCGGCTGGATGCTGCCGAGCACCGCCGCACCGCCGCCTTCGTACTTGTAGGTATGACCCTGCTGGCCGACGATGTACTCGTCGCCGCGTTCACAGTGTGACAACAATGCGAGCAGGTTGCTTTGTGTTCCCGTGGGAACGAAGATGGCCGCTTCCTTACCGAGCATTTCAGCAGCCAGTGCCTCAAGACGGTTTACGCTCGGGTCCTCGCCATAGACATCATCACCTACCTCGGCATCGAGCATGGCCTCACGCATCGGCCTCGTCGGTTTGGTTACTGTGTCACTGCGCAGATCAATCACCTTGTTCATCGCTATTACTCCTCGCCTCCCCGGTGGCGGACGATTACCGCTGTTGCGCGCATGGTACCGTAGCCGGAAAGACTGCGCACCGCGTTGCAGCCCCCGGCAACACGCTGCCGCCGCGTGCGCAGGCAGCTTACTGCGAATCGGCCAGGGCCTGGCGTACAACCGGCATCGCCGCGCTTCGCATGCTGTCCGGATAGGCGCGCTCGAAGGCGGCGGCGCGGGCCAGTGCCTGCTCCCGATATGTCTGGCGCGGGCCCGCCTGCAATGCCGAGCGCGCGGCGCGCGCGTACAGGATGGTGGCGATAAAGCGCACTTCCTCCAGATCCGGTTCGGAAATACCGTTATCGAGCAGAGTATCAGCGAGCATCAGCTGCTCGCGCAGCTGCCGGGGTGACTGACTGGCATCGAGCGGATCGACGCCGAAACTGTCATAGAACTCGCCTTTCAGCAGCCCCAGCCGTGCCTGATTTGCAGACTCACCGCGCAAGCCCAGTTCGAGAGCCGTGCGGTAGTACCCGGAGTTGGCGCTGAAATAATTTCGCGATTCAGAATACGAGAGTGGCGTACCGGTTCGCTCCAGTTCGGCGACTAGATAATTCGAAGCCAGCCCCCGGACCTCGCCATGCACCGCCAGGTCCCGGTTCAGCAGCGCACGGATCTCGTCGAGCATGACGCCAAGGTGTAGATACGCTTCTGCCCGCCGGGCCTGGTCCGCGTCCGATTCGGCCTGTCCATGCCACATCGTTGCCTTGTTCAGATAATCCTCTGCGAGTTCAGCGGTAATCAGGTCGTGCGCCGATGCAACGGCTGCCAGCAGCATCACCGCGACAGCAACCAGCCTCATTCCTGTGATTCCAGCGACTCGCCACTGGCAAATGCCAGTGCGCCCTCATGTGGCGGAACAACAGTGTCTCCATTTCCGGGCGATGGCGCGCGTATCCCGAGCGAGGCGCCGTTTTCGCTGAGCGCGGCAGTGACCAGCCAGGCGTGGTGGCGGGGAAAGGAGGCCACTGTAATCAGCCGGTAGTCCCCAATGGCAACCAGCCAACGCAGTTGTCCGCCCTCGAAGTCACGGAATTCACCACGTCCCAGATACAGGTCATCGGCAAGGTCCGCCCGCATGACGGAGAGCACCGCCTGTTCGGTTGTCATCAGACTGGCAATGCGTTGCTCATCGGGTGCACGCGCCACCATGGCGTGTGCCGCCGGCAGCACCTCATCGAGTATGCCAACCAGATCTTCCGCTATGACGTCCGAGACCGGATCGCTGCGGGTCGAGTGCACCAGCAGGAAACGTTGGCGCAATATTTTCCACTGGCGATACGGGGTATGCGCGCTGGCCCCGGATACGAGAGTCCCTCCGGCAACGCCGGCCAGCAGCCGCAAAAACTCACGCCGGGTCATGACGAATCGCGCCTGCTTCGCATATGAACGGGGCGGGAATCATCCCGCCCCGGGTAGCGTAGTGACCGCGTGTTATTGATCGAATATTTCCAGAGGACAGATTGTCGACACCGCATAATTGGGCAGATCCACCAGGTTGCCAATGCGCAGGTCGCACGCAACACTGGTAATGACATAGGCCTGCTGGCGCGTATAGCCTCTGGTCTTGACCAGCCAGTTGATCATTTCCACCAGCGATGCCCGCGCCGCGGCCGTGAGGTCCTCGGAGAGATTCGACAACGGTGTCAGCTTGGCGCTGTCGAGGTAGGTGGTATAGGGCAGGTCCACGCCCGGTCCCTTGATCGGATAGCCAATGGTCGCATAGAACTTGTCCGGCTCGAGCGCCTTGATCTGCGAACCACCTTCGAAATGCGGGCCCGATTGCATGATCGACGCCATTCCCTTGCGAATTGCGGTTCTCACGGTCACTTTCGCGCCGATCTCGATCGCCGTACCGGCCACTTCGCCATCGCCCTGCGCATAGTGCACATCGCCAACGAACAAGCCACAACCGTCTACGTAACAGGGCAACAGCAAGGTCGTGCCGACCACCATCTGCTTGATGTCCATGTTGCCGCCATTTTCGCGGGGCGGGATGGTTCTGAGACATTCGCCGGGGTGCGAGCCAGCCGGACCACATACTGCCGCCGGCTGCGCCCCGGTCGGTTGCGGTGGCAGCGCAATGCCGCCGGCGGCACCAAGCTGGGTTTCACGCGCCAGCCAGGCCTGTACTTCAGGCTTGCCCGGCAAGGTACCGACCGTGCCCATGAATGCATTCATCGGGATGCGCACACCGGGAATTTCGTTCGACACGGCCTCGAGGCGATTGATCTGCCAGTTGGCGATGAAGGGGTCGGGATAAAGGTCACGCAAAAAGCCGAACCCGGGCACTACAGTGGTATAGCCATACTCATCGGGCTCGACATCAATCAGGGTCACTGCCAGCACGTCTCCGCGCTGCGCGCCCTCGATGTATACAGGACCGGTAATCGGATGAACGAGGTTGAGGTCGATCGCCAGCACGTCCTTGGGACTGGATGTCACTGTCAGATCCGAATCGAGCGCATCCCGCGTTTCGTAGCGAATCAGTTGTCCCGGCTTCGCACGTGC
>JASFUE010000282.1:0-4235 GCA_050050435.1 Burkholderiales bacterium
AGGGTTCTGGGAGTGGGATGACGAAAAGATCGAAGCGGAGCGCGCCCGTTATGCCAGGGCGCTGAAGGCCGCGCTGGCAATTCTGCAATCGGAACAAACCTGACGCGCCCGGTAGCTTGGATCAGATGGAGTCACCGAATTTGTCAGAACCGGCGCGCGTGAAAGTAATCCTCGTTCACGGGCTCTGGATGAATGCCGCGGCATTGTCGCTATTGCAGATCCGCTTGCGCCGCTGCGGCTTCAGTGTGGTTCGTTTCGGCTATCCAACGTTGCGCGCCGGCCTGGCGGAGAATGCGGCAAGGTTGTCGCAATTCCTGAAAACACTGGATGCAGACGGAATTCACATCGTTGCACACAGTTTGGGTGGGCTGGTTACTCTGCGCGCACTCGAACTCAATGCAAACCCGCGGGTCAGACGCATTGTGTTATTGAGTAGTCCTGTGGCCGGCAGTCTGTCCGGGCGCAGGCTGGCGAATTTTCCCGGGGGACGAATGTTGATGGGAGCCAATTCCAGCATATGGGGTGATCGCCATTCGGTGAAGGCGCCCGAGGGCGTACAGGCCGGTGTGATTGCAGGCACGTTGCCATTCGGGCTTGGCTGCCTTGTCGGCAGGTTGCCGCGCCCCCACGATGGGGTGGTGAGTGCGGCGGAGACGAAACTGGACAATGCGACAGACACGATACTGCTGCCCGTTTCGCATACAGCGATGTTGTTCGCGGGAGGCGTCGGTCAGCAGGTTTGCCACTTTCTGCAACACGCGCGTTTCAGGCATGGCGGCGCGGACTGATTTCGCGTCGCAGGTGGCTGGTCGTTCGTAATGCCTGCGATGCACGCCCGCCCCATTCTCCTGGCCTGTTGCGCGGTGCTGTTGGTCATCGGCGTATCGAGTTGCCAGACTGTCGGCTACTATTCGCAGGCGGTGAGCGGGCAATGGGAAGTGTGGCGTGCGGCCAAACCGATCGACACGTTGCTCGAAGATGACAACACCGATCCCCAATTGCGCCAACGTCTGGAACTGGTTGCCGAGATCAGAACGTTTGCCATCAACGAACTCGCTTTGCCGGGGGATGACAGCTACCGTGACTACGCCGATCTGGGGCGGCCGTATGTTTTGTGGAACGTGTTCGCCGCGCCGGCGTATTCGTTGCAGCCCGAAACGTGGTGTTTCCCGATCGCCGGTTGTGTCGGTTATCGCGGTTATTTCTCCGAGAAAGATGCGCAGGCCTTTGCCAGTGGTTTGCGGGAGAAGAATCTCGATGTTTATGTCGGCGGCGTGCCTGCCTACTCGACGCTGGGCTGGCTGGACGACGCCGTGCTGAACACGTTTATCGATTACCCCGATGCCGAACTGGCGCGATTGATTTTTCACGAACTGGCACATCAGGTTGCCTATGCGCCGGGCGATACTACTTTCAACGAGTCCTTTGCCACGACGGTCGAACTCGAAGGCGTGCGCCGTTGGATGAAGGCAACGGGGCGTCGCGATGAAATCGCTGCGCTTGATACGGCGCTGCTGCGTCAGCGACAGTTTCTCGATCTGGTACAGCATACCCGTGACGAACTGCAGGCTGTCTATCAATCGGGCGCGCCACAAGAGGTCATGCGCGAACAAAAAGTGGACACTTACTCGCGCATGCGTGAGGGCTATCAGGCGCTAAAGCAATCCTGGGGTGGATACACTGGTTACGACCGCTGGTTCGGCAATCAACTCAACAATGCCAAGCTGGCTTCAGTATCGACCTATAACCAGTTGGTGCCCGATTTCGCACGTTTGCTTGCCGAAGAAGGCGGCGACCTGCAAGCCTTTTACCGCGCGGTAGTCGAACTGACCAAACTCTCGCCCGAACAGCGCCGGGCGCGTCTCGCCGGTGAAGCAGTTGCGTGCCTGTGTTGCAGCCTCGACACCGCCCGGGGCTGAGTCCGTTGTGGCTGTTCGTACGTATTTACACTGAGAACCTTTTGGATGGGAAGGAATATGCGATCAGTGAGACGATTGGCTAGCTACTGGCTGGTGCTTCTGTTGGCCGTGGCTGGCACCGGCCACGCTGCCGGTCAAGCACCTGCGAAGTTGCAAGGCGAAATTGTGACCAGTGGCGAAGATGGCGCAGCGGCGTTCGATCTGGCTCAGCATCGTGGCAAGGTGGTCGTCGTGAATTTCTGGGCAACATGGTGTCCGGCATGCCGGGCCGATATGCCGGTATGGCAGGATGCCTATGAGTGGTATCAGGACGAAGACTTCGAAATGGTCGCAGTGAGCATCGATCGCGATCCGGTGGCGCTGCAACGCTTCCTCGACAAGCATTCATACACCATACCGGTAGTGTGGCGATTCGATCCACGCGAGCAGGACTCGTTTCCGAAGATCAAGGGCACGCCGACGACTTTTTTCATTGGCCGTGATGGTCAGATTGCCTCGATGCGGCAGGGGCGATTCGACTTGTATGAATTGACACGAACTATCGACGCATTGCTTCAGCACTGACGCAGCCAGTGCTAGAATCGCCGAGTCATTTATGACGGGGCCTCAAGGCCCCGTCGTTTTTTCAACGCGGAACCTGTCAGGTAAAGAGAAAATGAGCGACAACACGGATATCAATACGCTGCGGCGCATTCTCAAGCAGTCTCATACCATTGCGATAGTCGGATTGTCCGCGAACTGGTACCGCCCCAGCTTTTTCGCTGCGAAGTACATGCAGGAGCACGGTTATCGCGTCATTCCGGTCAATCCGGCCTACGAAGAAGTACTCGGAGAGAAGTGTTACCCGAATCTGAAGGAGATTCCTGAAGAAGTCGATGTCGTCGATTGTTTTCGCAAGAGCGAGGACATCATGCCGATCGCACGGGACGCAATCGAGATCGGTGCGAAGGTGTTGTGGTTGCAACTCGGCGTGGTTAACGAAGAAGCGGCCAAGCTGGCTCGCGAGGCCGGTCTCGAAGTGGTGCAGGATCGCTGCGTGAAAATCGAACACGGCCGCCTGTTTGGCGGATTGAACTGGGCGGGCGTGAACACCAAGGTGATTTCCGCCAAGCGCCCGCAGTGGCTGGCCTATTAAGCACAGTTTCCTATTGAGAGATTAAGCGATGGCAGACAGAGAATATGGCTTCGGCACGCTGTGCCTGCATGCGGGGCAGATTCCGGATGCGGTGACCGGGGCGCGCGCCGCGCCGATTTACCAGACAACGTCATACGTATTCGATTCGGCAGACCACGCCGCCAGTCTGTTCAATTTGCAGACATTCGGTAACGTCTACTCGCGCATATCGAATCCGACAGTTGCGGTGCTGGAAGAACGCGTCGCGGCCCTTGAAGATGGCCGCGCGGCATTGGCAGCGAGTTCGGGGCAGGCGGCGCAGATGTGCGCCTTGCTGACGTTGCTGCGAGATGGCGACGAAATGGTATCGGCGAGCACCCTTTATGGCGGGTCCTACTCGCAATTCGACGCGACGTTCAGACAGTTCGGAATTAACACGATTTTTGTCGATCCGGACGATCCGGAGAATTTTCGCAAGGCCCTCACCAAGAAGACGAAAGTGTTGTACGCGGAGACAATGGGCAATCCGCGCATCAATGTGCTCGATATCGAACCGGTTGCAAAGATTGCGAACGAAGCCGGTATTCCACTGGTGATCGACAATACCTTTGCAACCCCTTATCTGTGCAAGCCGATTACCTTTGGTGCCGATATCGTGGTGCACTCCGCGACCAAGTTTATTGGCGGCCACGGCACGACGATGGGAGGGGTGATGGTCGAGTCCGGAAAGTTTGACTGGGGTAACGGCAATTTTCCGATGATGACTGAACCATCACGTGGTTATCACGGCGTGCGTTTTCACGAGACGTTCGGTGACTTCAGCTTCACCATGAAAGCGCGCATGGAAACGATGCGTACGCTCGGCCCGGCTTTGTCGCCGATGAGCGCCTGGCTACTGTTGCAAGGGCTCGAGACCCTGCACGTGCGCATGGATCGCCATGTACAGAATGCGCTGAAGGTGGCCGAGTTCCTCGATTCGCACTCGATGGTGTCGTGGGTGAACTTTCCAGGACTGAAGAGCAGTCCCTATCACGCGCTGGCGCAGAAGTACTTGCCCAAAGGTTGCGGTGCCATCATGACATTCGGCATCAAGGGCGGGCACGAAGCCGGCGTCAAGTTCATCGAGGCCTTGCAGTTCTTCTCGCACCTGGCCAATGTCGGCGACGCCAAGACACTGGTGATTCACCCGGCGTCGACAACGC
>JASFUE010000283.1:0-4230 GCA_050050435.1 Burkholderiales bacterium
CCGCGCCGTCCGGGGAGGCAGAAGCAGAGCCCGAAGAAGCCGGGAGCGAAGAAAGCGATGCCGCAGCCGGGTCACAGTCGTCGCGTGGGCGGGCCAAGCTCCAGATAGTAAAGTAGTATTTTGTCGGGCGGCTTGCCCCACCTATAATCCCGGCAAGGCCGGCATAGCTCAGTTGGTAGAGCAGTTGATTTGTAATCATCAGGTCGCGGGTTCGACTCCTGCTGCCGGCACCATCATCAATTCAGGATCGCAGATCTCCATGTTCACAGACATCGTTCCTCCTCTGCGGGTCAGCATGCTGGCGGCCGTGGTGTCACTGGCCTGCCTCGCCCCGACGACGACAATGGCGCAAGCCGACGACCTGACATTCCAGCAAGCGCAGATTCGAACTTCCTATGCGCGCAAGCAAATGGAAGCCAAGCGGCGCGCAGTTACCAATGCCGAGGCAAGGGAAAAGAAGGCAATCAGCCGCCAGAAAGAACTCAAGCAGCAATATGAAGCAGCGGTAAAAGAGGCCAAAGAGGCGACCCAGGCGCGTCAGGACGCAGAGAAAAGCTTTGAAGAGGCGCGCGAGAACTGGTCAAGGGAAGCGGATCGGCTGATCAAGATATACGAGAGCCGCAAGCCCGCTCCGGCAAACTGACGCGGCTGCTCTTCGAATAGGTCAGGAAGCATGAAAATTCACGAATATCAGGCCAAGGAACTGTTGCGCGGATACGGCGTTACGACTCCACGCGGAATTGCCTGCTTTTCCGTTGAGGATGCCGCCAAAGCAGCGGAAGAACTCGGCGGCAAGCTGTGGGTTGTCAAAGCACAAATACATGCTGGCGGGCGTGGGAAGGGTGGCGGCGTCAAGGTTGCGAAATCCATCGAAGAGGTGCGTGACTGGTCATCGAAGATTCTCGGGATGCAGCTCAAGACCCACCAGACCGGGCCAGAAGGTCAGAAAGTGCGCCGTCTGCTCATCGAGGAAGGCGCCGACATACACAAGGAACTTTACGTCGGTATTGTGGTGGACCGCGCCACGCAGCGAGTCTGCGTCATGGCTTCTTCCGAAGGCGGCATGGACATCGAAGAGGTCGCGGCGAAAACGCCTGAGCGGATACACAAGGTTTTTGTTGATCCCGAAACCGGATTGACCGATGAGCAGGCAGCGGAATTGTCGCGCAGCATCGGAATTTCGAAGGCTTCAGAGGGCAAGAGCATCGCCATTTTGCAGTCGCTTTACCGTGCTTTCGTTGAGACCGACGCCTCCCTGGCGGAAATCAACCCGCTGGTTCTGACCGGTGATGGCGACGTGATTGCGCTGGATGCCAAAATGAATTTTGACGAAAACGCATTGTTTCGGCATCCGGATATCATCGAAATGCGCGATTTCGACGAAGAGGATCCGGTAGAGGTCGAGGCCTCGAAACATGATTTGTCCTATATCTCGCTCGACGGCAATATTGGATGTCTTGTCAACGGCGCCGGGCTGGCAATGGCCACCATGGACACCATCAAATTGTTCGGTGGTGAGCCAGCAAATTTTCTCGATGTCGGTGGCGGTGCGACCAAGGAGAAAGTCACCGAAGCGTTCAAGCTGATGTTGCGCAACCCCGGTCTCAAGGCCATTCTGGTCAATATCTTCGGTGGCATCATGCGCTGCGATGTTATTGCTGCCGGAGTGGTCGAGGCTGCAAAGCAGGTGCAACTGGGTGTGCCGCTGGTGGTACGAATGAAAGGCACCAACGAAGATATAGGCCGGCAGATACTAGCCGACTCGGGATTGCCGATCATTTCGGCGGATACCATGGCGAACGCTGCGAAAAGCGTGGTGGCCGCCGCCAAAGGGAAGAACTGATGTCAATCCTGATCAACAAGGACACCAGGGTCATAACCCAGGGTATTACCGGCAAGACCGGGCAGTTTCACACACGCGCTTGCCGCGAGTACGCCAATGGCGCCGAATGCTTTGTTGCCGGCGTCAATCCGAAAAAAGCCGGACAGGACTTCGAAGGGATTCCGATTTTTGGCTCGGTGCGCGAAGCCAGGCAGGAAACCGGTGCCAACGTCTCCGTCATTTATGTGCCACCTGCCGGCGCTGCTGCCGCGATCTGGGAAGCGGCCGAGGCCGAGCTTGATCTCGTGATCTGTATTACCGAAGGTATACCGGTTCGTGACATGGTCGAAGTGCGCGACCGTATGCGCAAGCACAAGAGCAAAACGATCCTGCTCGGGCCAAACTGCCCTGGCACGATTACGCCGGAAGAAATCAAGATCGGGATCATGCCGGGGCACATTCACCGCAAGGGCCCGGTTGGCGTGGTTTCGCGCTCGGGAACCTTGACCTATGAGGCCGTTGCACAGCTCACCGAACTCGGGCTGGGGCAAAGCAGCGCGGTCGGAATAGGCGGTGACCCGGTCAACGGCCTCAAACATATCGATGTGTTGAAGATGTTCAACGAAGATCCTGCCACTGAAGCGGTGGTCATGATCGGCGAAATTGGTGGTACCGATGAAGAAACTGCCGCCTTGTGGGCGAAGGACAATATGTCCAAACCCGTCGTCGGGTTTATTGCCGGCGTGACTGCGCCTCCAGGAAAGCGGATGGGACATGCCGGTGCCATCATTTCCGGTGGCAAGGGCACTGCCGATGAAAAACTCGCGGTGATGGAACAGTGCGGTATCAGCGTTACCCGCGACCCGTCGCAAATGGGCAAGCTGCTCAAATCGGTGTTGAAGTAAGATCTGATACCGGGGTTCCGGGTAACAGCGCCGGAGCCGTTCAAGCAACGAGTTCTTAACCTCTACTGACGGCAGTCGGCGCTGCAGGCGGCAGTGTCATACATCTCATTTGCACACACCCCTATCACTTGATCCTCTGAATCCCCAATTCTGGATCGCTGTTCTCCAGATCGTTCTCATAGATATTCTTCTGTCGGGCGACAACGCGGTCGTGATTGCGCTGGCATGCCGCAATCTTCCAGACCATCAACGCCGCATGGGCGTGTTCTGGGGAGTAGGTGGTGCCATTGCCTTGAGGGTCGTGCTGACCTTCTTTGCGGTGGCGCTGCTGGCTCTGAGCTACGTCAAGCTGGTTGGCGCAGTGCTGTTGTTGTGGATCGGTATCAAGCTCGTGCTCCCGCAAAAAGACGGTGGAGGGCACGAGATCGTCGCCGCCGGAAGCCTGGTCGCCGCAATCCGGACCATTATCGTCGCCGACTTTGTAATGAGCCTGGACAACGTCGTTGCGGTGGCGGCCGCTGCTCGCGACAGTGTTTTCCTGCTCATTTTCGGCCTTGCCCTGTCGATCCCGTTGATGGTGTGGGCCAGCCAACTCATCTTGCGCCTGATGGACCGGTGGCCGGTCATCATTATGGCTGGTGGAGCATTGCTTGGCTGGATCGCGTTGTCGATGGCGATGGCCGATCCTGTCGTCAAGCCACTGGTTTCCTCCTGGCCGCGGTGGCTGTTCTGGCTGTTGCCATTGCTGAGCGCGCTGAGCGTATTTGTCATCGGCAGCGTGGCGTCCCGTCGGCGGACAGAGAAAAAGATCATTGATTTGGCAAAAGCAGATCAGCACAGCAACGAGGGAGACAAGCGTGCCTAATATCCTGTTACCTGTGGACGGCTCGGAAAACGCACTGCGAGCAGTGCGCGATTTCATCAACAAGCGCGACTGGTACCAATCGCCGGTCCGGTTGCACCTGCTCAACGTTCAGTTGCCGATTGCGTCCGGCGTGGTCAGGTCCTTCATCTCGCAAACCCAGCTCGAGAGCTATTACCGGGAAGAAGGTATGGCCGCGCTGGAGAAGGCGCGCGACCTGCTTAATGACGCCGGACAACAGTGCGAACACCATATTGGCGTCGGGGAAGCAGCGCACACCATTCTCGAGTATGCAGGGGAAACGCAAAGCGACCTGATCATCATGGGCACACACGGGCGTGGTGCCATCAGGGACATTGTGCTCGGTTCGGTGGCATCGCGCGTACTGCATGAAGCGCATTTCCCGGTATTGCTGGTCAGGTAGCCTGGCGCTCCGATACGAGTCGTCGCAGGCATTGCGGACAAAGGCACGAACTGCCCGCCTCGCCGCTGACCACAGGAGGAAATTCACTGGCGCACCAGCACGGCTTGTCGTCATTCATTCCGCAATGGAAGCGCGTCCCGCAGCGTTGGCAGCGCGAATTGTCGGCTTGGCTTTGAACCGGCATTGCCGGGCTATCGCGATGGTCGGACACGGTTAT